>CAJGCS010000001.1 GCA_904501965.1 uncultured Bacilli bacterium
CATATGGTACAAAAGAAGAAGCACTTATTAAACTTCAAAAACAAATATCAATGGGTAGAAAAGTTTCAGATAATGCCTATGTAAGAATATTCCCAGTATCAATTCAACGAAGAGGATTCCATGCAACACTTTTAAGTAAAACAAAAGCAGTATCAATGATTGCAAAATTCTTAAATGATGAAAATTTAAAACAAATTGTATTCGATCAAATAGAATGGATATTTGGTAAAAACCCATTTGCAACATCAACAATGTATGGCGAAGGATATAACTATCATCCTTTATATGTTGCTTTCTCTCCTCAGCTAGTCGGCGCTTTACCAGTTGGTATTATGACAAAAGATTATACTGATGAACCATATTGGCCAACAGCCACTCAAGCTGTTTATAAAGAAATTTGGGGACATACTACAGGAATGTATTTGTGGGTTTTAGTCGATATTTGTAAAAATTAATATATTTGTTGAGAAAAAAACACAAATGTGATATAATAGTAGAGTTGAAATTATATTTCAACAAAGTGAGGGTTAAAAATGAAAAATGAAAGAAAACTATATGAATTATGTCCATCACAAAACGTTATTTTATTACAAACAAAATATACACTTTGGCCAAAAGTAGTAAATATCGTTTTCTCAGCTTCAAAGAATGAAGAAATGGACTTTGCTTTATTAGATAAAGCATTTAATTTAGTCGTAAAAAGAAACGACTGCTTACGAATTCGCTTTGTGAAACAGAATAAACAATTAATGCAATATTTCTTAGGCGAAGATGAAGTTACATTTGATAATATCGAACACCTAGAATTCCATACTGAAGAAGAACAAACTAAATTTATTGATAAAGTTCGTTCAAAAGCAATTAAGTATATGAAAGGTGAACAAATTATTCCTTATTTCATCAGAACTTTTGATGGAAAAAGTATGGTATTATTAAAAGTTAACCATATCGTACTTGATATTTATGGTATTGATTTTATTTTAAATGATCTATTCAAAGTATATGATTGTTTAGTAGAAGGTAAAGAATTACCTGAAGCTCCAGGAAAATATGAAGAAGTTGTTATTGAAGACTTAAAGAGATTCCATAATGAATTTAGTTATAATGATTGTAAGGAATTTTTCCAAAATTATTTTGCAACTCATGAAGAACCATATTATGCTGGTATTGCAGGTGATAATGATCCAATTTGGGTAAAACAAGTTAACAAAAACAAACGTGCTCAAAAGATGTTCTTTATTAACAATGATACAGTTGGCTATGAAAGAGAAATTTCTCCAGAAGTAGTTTTACCAGTATTAGATTTCTGTAAAGAATATAATTTATCTCCAACAACAGTATTCTTCTATGCATGTTCTTTAACTAGTGCGTTAATTAATAATAATACTACTACAATGTTACCTTTAGAATTATGTAACTGTCGTGGTACAACACTTGAAAAAAATTGCGCAGGTTGTAAAGTACAAAGTGTAGGTAGTTTTACTGAAGTTGATTATGATAAATCATTTGTAGATAATATTCAAGCATTCTATGAAACACAAATGAAATTATATCGTAGATATTATTTCCCAGATGTTGATTTTGAAATGTTACTTCATAAAACATATCCATCTTCAATGCTTGAAACATATTATGGTATTGCATTCTCTTTTGTTCCATATATTAAGAGAAAAGATGTTGAATATTGCATTTACTCAAATGGTAAAGGAGCTCTTCCTTGTTATCTAGTTTCTTTATTTGATGTTGAAACAAATGAAATTAGAATGGGTTATGATGTTCAAAGTAAGATTACAAAAGAATCTGATGTTGATAGCTTCCATGCAAACTACATTGAAATCTTAAAACAAATTGTTGAAAATCCACAAAGACTTTGTAAAGAATTTAAAGTTAATAAATAATTAAAAAAGCACCACTATTTAAGTGGTGCTTTGTTCTTTTTGTAAGTAACTTTAACAAATTCTTTCTTTTTCTTCTTTTCTCTTTTTGGTGCTTTTATAATTTCTTCTTCTTTATTTCTTGTTGCTAAATAGTAAATGAAATAGAAACATCCAAAATAAACAACTAAGAATACTGTATATAATACTAAGTATTCACCCCATTCAATTCCAAGTACTTTTTGGACACCATTGTTTTCCATAAAATAAAGCGGATCTTTTTCAATTTTAAGTAGATAAATTTCAATGAAAGCATATACAAAAATTCCAACAATCATTAATAAATCTTTGCCAAATCCATTAAAGTAGCTTTCACGATAGAACTTAAACTCAGAAAAACCAAGTGTAATGATTGATATTGAAGAGATAAATAGTAGTACGTGAGTTGCTATAGAATATACATCTTCAAATAAAATATAATCAGGTCTAAAACCTACCTCAGGTGATGCGAAGAATATAACGCAGTTAATTATTCCACACATTGCAGTCACATTGTAGAAAAATTTCTTATTTACAAGTGGCGCAAGAATAACGCACCATACACTAATTGCACACCAAGGTCTAGGAACTAGTACCCATAAGGCATAATCTAATGTTATTGTGTTTCCGTTTGTTAGGTTAATAACACGTCGTGCAATTTCAAAAAATAGCAAGCAAGCGGATAATGCAATAATTATTGGTTTTTTTACTTTCATACTCTTTTTTCTTAAAAGTAGTGCTATTCCGATAATAATGCCAATTGTTAAAAGTAATGTAATAATATGTAATGGGCCCCATGCAGCTGCTTTTGTAGGCTCTCCTGTTTCAGTCGGATATCTTGAATATATCCAATCTGTTATTGATAATAGAAACATTTTCCCCTCCTAGTATTATTTCTTTTTTAAATTTTCGATTTTCTTAAATAGTATTGCGACATCATGTTTGAATGATTTAAAATCAAATATTAAAGATAAACTAAAACAAAGTGGAGTAAGCACAGTATATGCCGGAACAATTAACCAAAACCATGGCCAATGTTTAAATTCACCCGCATGTTCTCCAACAGGAACAATCTTAAAGATGTTTGGACATAAATAAGAAAGTATATTTCCAATTGCTTTTGTTCCTGGATGTTCTCCAGGTCCCCAAATTAATGAAGTGTTCTTATAGTTCGGAAAGAAGAAATTATCATCTCTTAAAGGAACAAAACCAACTTCACTTTGGAAAATTTGATTTATAATAATAAAGACTAGTACCGCAAGTAAAATTCCAGGAATCTTAATAGCGTTTTTATAACTAGGTTTGTGAAGTTTTAAAACAACCATTAGTAAAGGTACAATAAGTAAAATTGAATGATGAATATAGAATCTAATAATATCTAGTGTTTCTGCTTGCTGATTTATTTTTGCAAGTGGTTCCATTGGGTATATTAAAGATATTGCTCCACTTATTATTCCAATATAAAACATATAATCTTTCAAAGCTTTATTTTTAGAAATAAAGATAAAAGGAAATAACAAAATGTTTGCTGCACAAATATTAATAAACCAAATATCACTATAAAGTCTATATGGATTGTTAGAATAAGGTGGGAAGAAACACTTTGCGAAGTGTAATATTAAAGCAAAAACTAAAATTGAAAATAAAACTATTTTCTTTGTTTTGTCTGATTTATTTCTTAATAAAAAATATAACCCAACAAATACTCCACCAGATAACAAAATCCAAAAGAAGTACCAAAAGTTAGGTGGACTAATACTAATGAACATAACCCATCCCTCATACATAGTTGTCTATAATTCCTAAACATATTATCATAAAATACAAATTTCTTCAAGATTGATTTTTCTAAGTAGCATATTAAAAGGTGTAAGATGCATATGATTATATGGTGATGTTTTAATGAAGTATTATTTAGTAGGTATCAAAGGAACGGGAATGACAAGTCTTGCATGTTTATTAAAAGATTCTGGACATTTTGTAGTTGGAAGTGATGTTGATGATGAATTTTTCACTGATGAAATATTAAAAAAGAAGAAGATTGAAGTATTAAGCTTTTCTAATAAAAATATCACTCCAGAATATACATATATAATAGGGAATGCATTTGATGAAAAATGTGAGGAAGTTGCTAAAATAATTTTAAATGATTTTGAGTATTATTATTATCATGATTTTATTGGTAAAATATTAGATAAGAACTTAATTTGTATAGCTGGAACTCATGGCAAAACAACTACCTCATATCTTCTTTCACAAATGCTTAATAAGAATTCTTCGTATATCATTGGTGATGGAAGTGGATACGGAACGAATGTAACACACTATTTAGTTTTAGAAGCATGTGAATATAAAGACCACTTCCTGTCATATAGTTCATTGATTGCTCTTATTACAAATATTGAGTTAGATCATCCAGATTATTTTAAAAACATTAAACAAGTAATATCATCATTTCAAAAATTCTCTAATAAATCTAAAACATTAATAGTGAATGGTGATGACGTAAATGCTCGAAAGTTAAGACATAAAAATAAAATTTCATTTGGATTTGAAGATTATAATGACTATATAATTAAGATAGTCAAAGAAAAGAATAATGGATATGATATTTTACTTTTAGAAAAAAGAACAAATAAAAAGTATAAATACTTTATTCCTTTTCTTGGTAAGCATATGATATATGATTATATTGGCGGTGTTATTGTATGTATTATATTAGGTATTATGCCATATACAAATAATTTAGAATTACCAAAAAGAAGATTAAAAAGTTATGAATATGGGAATACTATTTTAATTGATGATTATGCACACCATCCCACTGAAATAAGGAGTCTATATGAAACCTTACATTTAAGCTATCCGAATACAAAAATTAAAGTAATCTTTCAACCGCATACCTATACAAGAACACTAGAATTTTGTGAAGGGTTTAATAAAGCCCTAAGTTTATTTGATGATGTTTACATAGAAAAAGTATTTACATCGGCACGAGAACCATACAATGAAAATTTAGAAGAAGAAGTAATTAAGTGTTTTTCAAATTATAAAAGGTTTAATATTGATGTTTTAAAAAATGTAAAAAAAGAAAGAAAAGAAGTATTGGTGTTTCTTGGGGCTGGTCGAATAAATAAATATATAAAACAAATAATTAATGAAAAAGAAGTTTAGTGAAAACGCTAAACTTTTATTTTCATTTTATTTGTGCTTTGCCTTTTAAAATGATATAATATATATGTAGAAGGTTGAAATTTTTTGGAAAAGGAGTGTTATAAAATGAGAAATTCAGTAAAGAATGAAAATCGTTACAGTAGCCAAATTAAAATTTATGATGTTGCTGGAAGAGCTGGTGTTTCACTTGCAACGGTATCTCGTGTATTAAATCACCCCGAAAAAGTAAAGGCTGGTACACGTGAGAAAATCGAGAAAATTATTCGTGAATTAGATTATAAACCTAATCTTAATGCTAAAGGCTTAGCTAGTTCTAAATCTACAACAGTTGCTGTTGTTGTACCAGAATTAACAAGAAGTTCAATTGCAGGTATGGTTGATGGTATAGCAGATTGCGCTATGCGTAGAGGCTATTTATTAAGACTATTCGTTAATCATCCTTCAAAAGAAGAAGGGCAAGGAATGTCATCTGAACATAATTTATGGGGAGAAGTTCTTGCAAGTAGCGTTGATGGAGTTTTATATATCAATGATGAAATTACTGAAGAACACCTAGAAATTATTAGAGATGTTAATGTTAACGTTGTTTTAACAAATACAGTATGTAGCGATGATTCAGTACCTAGTGTATCAATTGATTATAAAAAAGCAGCATATGAAATTACTAATGAAATGATTAAAAAAGGTAATAAGAAAATTTGGATTATTACATCACTGAGAAAATATGTTGTTAATGATTTAAAAGTAGAAGGTTATTTAGAAGCTATGAATGAGGCTGGTTTAGAACCAAGAGTTATTAGTGTTCCTGGTAAAATCGGCGCTCATGAAAAAGAATATTATGAGTTATTATCTAAAGAACATCCAGATGTTGCAATTGTTGTTCGTGACTCAATGGCTGTTTCATTTATTAATGTTGCTCGTAATCTACATATTCATATTCCAGAAGAATTGCAAGTAGTTGGATTCCAAAATACTAAATATGCTGAGTTATCTAGACCAACTTTAACATGTATTAATACTCCAATTTATGAAATTGGTGAAGAAGCAATGAACTTATTAACTGAATTAATGGAAAGTGAAGAAGATATAGAAGATACAAAAAAACTTGTTGATTATAATGTTGTAAGACGAGAATCAACAAGAAACTAATAACTATTTAGTAGCTTAATAATGGTAATGTAGAGATCGTTTGTTTGGTGAAAAAACGACAAGTTATGATGCGAATTATGTATAATTTAATACTCATAAAGCGCAGGATTTTATCTCCTGAATTAAGGTGGTACCGCGGGTATTTTAAAAGAATTGCTCGTCCTTAAAAAGAAAGTTTAGTTTATGTTATAGCAACTTTACATCTTTTTAAGGACTTTTATTTATATAGAGAAAGGACAATATACTTATGAATTTATTCGAAGAATTAAAATGGCGTGAACTTATTCACAATGTTACAGATGAGGAAATAATCGATAAGATAAATAATGGTGGGTTAACATTTTATTTAGGAGCTGACCCTACTGGTGATAGTTTACATGTAGGACATTTATTAGTTTACATCTTTAGTAAAAGACTTGAAAAACATGGACATCATCCAATATTCTTAATTGGGGGTGCAACTGGATTTATCGGTGATCCTAAACCTACAGCTGAACGTCAACTTTTATCGGCTGAAACAATTAAGAGAAATGCAGAAAAGATTACTGCACAAGTAAATAAATTATTTGAATGTAAGACAGTAAATAACTATGATTGGACACATCAATTAGATATTTTAACATTCTTAAGAGAATATGGTAAATTATTTAATGTTAATTATATGATTAATAAAGATACTGTAAAAAGTAGACTTGATAGTGGTATTTCATTTACTGAATTTACATATCAAATTTTACAAGCTTTAGACTTTGAACATTTATACAAAGCAGAAGGCTGTACTTTACAAGTAGGTGGACAAGACCAATGGGGTAATATTACAGGTGGACTTGAGTTAATTCGTAAAATTCATGGTTTTGACGCAAAAGCATATGGCGTTACTGTCCCTCTATTTACAAAATCAGATGGTACTAAATTTGGTAAAACAGAAGGCGGAGCTATATGGCTAGATCCTGAGAAAACATCTCCATATGCTTTCTACCAATTCTGGTATAATACACCTGATGCAGATGTAATTAAAGAATTAAAACAATTTACATTCTTAACAAAAGAAGAAATAGAAGAACTTGAAACTTCATTTAATGAAGCACCTCATTTAAGAGCTGCTCAAAAAGCTCTTGCTGCTGAAATGACAAGAATGATTCATGGAGAAGCTGCTCTTGAACAAGCTATAAATTTATCACAAGCATTATTTAGTGGTAAAGTTGGTTCTTTAACAAAAGAAGAAATTGCCATGGGCTTTGAAGGTGTGCCAACACAAGAAATCTCAGAAAATATAAATTTAATTGATGCTTTAATGAGCGTTAAAGCAGCTTCATCTAAACGTGAAGCACGTGACTTTATTAATGGTGGTGCTGTTTTAGTAAACGGTGTTCAAGTAAAAGATTTAGAATATGTTGTTTCTAAAGAAACTGCTATTGGTAATGAATATACAGTAATTAGAAGAGGAAAGAAAAACTATTACTTAATTAAACATCAATAAGAAAGAAGGATTGTATGCCTGTAAAAGAATTTAATGATATTATTAGAAAAGCAATAAATGAAGAAAAATTGCCAGGCGCAAATTATGTTATTGTAACAAAGAAGAAAAAACATTTCGGTAGTATTGGCCATAAGGCATTAGTTCCATTTATTGAAGAAAACAATATAGATACTCTTTATGATATTGCATCAATGTCAAAAGTTATTTCTACTACTTCATGTGCTATGAAACTTGTAGAAAGTGGAAAGATTAGATTATTTGATCCAGTTAAAAGATATATTCCAGAATTCAAACATGGAAACGTACGCATCTATGACCTTATGACACACACATCAGGAATTAGACCATATTTAGCTGGCGCTGCTAGTATGAAAGATGAATCTGAAGTTTGGAATAGTATTTTAGAACTTGAATTAGAATATGAAAAAGGTTCAAAAATTCTTTATTCTTGCATTAACTATATTATCTTAGGTAAGCTAATAGAACGTGTTAGTGGTATGAAACTTGATGAATTTGCTAAAGAAAATATCTTTATTCCACTTGAAATGAATAGTACATGTTATAACCCAAGCAATATTGAACGTTGTGCTCCAACAGAAGAACGACGTGATTCTGTTTATCAAGGTGTTTTAAGAGGAAGAGTACATGATGAAATGGCTTATGCTCTTCATGGTGTAAGTGGGAATGCGGGCGTATTTTCTTGCGTAGAAGATATTAGTCATTTTATTGAAATGATTCTAAATGATGGTGTTTACAAAGGTAAAAGAATTTTTTCAAAAGCAACAATTGATCTATTCTATACACCACAAGTAAAAGAAACACATGGTGTTTACTTAACTGAAGAACTTCGTAGTATCGGTTGGATTGTAAGAGGTGCGAATTCATCTGCCGGTGAACTTACAAGTGAAGAAACAATTCTTCATACTGGTTTTACTGGAACTAATATTTGGATTGATAGAAAAAATAAAATTGGTTTCTGCATGTTAACTAATAGAGTTCATCCTACAAGAGATAATGGCCCTACAGCTTCATTAAGACCTCGTCTTGCAAACTATATAATTTCACATATCGAGGAATACTAAGATGATTAGATTATTTACACTAGATGACTTAACAAGTGTTGTTAAGTTATGGAATGAAAATACAGTTTGTTATAAACCATTTACATCGGAAACATTTAAAACACATGTTTTAGAACATCCTGATTTTAAAAGTGATGGTGCATTTGTTTTAGAGGTTGATAACAAAATTATCGGTTTTGCAATAGGACTAATTAGAGAATATGAAAAATTAGATGATACAAAACCTGGATATTTACCACTTTTACTAGTAGATAAAAATTATAGAAGAAATGGTTATGGGAAAATGCTCTTAAATCATGTTGAAGAATATATTAAGCTAAAAGGTAAAAATAAATTAAAAGTAAGCTATAGAAGCACACTTAATTTTCCTTGGTATATTCCAAATACTAATAAACATGACCATGCAGGAGCACCAGGTGCATTTGTAAATAGTGATTTATACTTGTTCTTAATTAACAATGAATACTTAGTTGTTGATCATCAAGATGCATTTCATTTAGATTTAGAAAAATATGAAATGCCTAAAAAAGTTAAAGAAAAATTAGAAAAAAATAAAGCTGATGGTTATGTAATTGAAACTTATGATGAAAATAGACATTTTGGTCTTGATGAGTTTTATGAAGATATTAACGATGAAGCATTTATTAGAGTTATTAAACAAAATCTTGCAAAAACTAAACCAAATCCGTTCTTGGTTGTTTCTAAAGATAACAAAGTCTATGGTTGGACAGGTGCAATGTATACTGAAGAATCAGGAAGAGCGCATTTTGATGGAATTGCAATTTCACCAAAGATAAGAGGACTTGGACTTGGACAAGGATTATGGTGTTCTTTGGGTCTTTATTCAAAAGAACATGGCTCTAAATTTATGACATTTTTTACAGGTCGTACAAATCATGCGAGATATATATATTTAAAATCTGGATTTAAAATTATCCAAAGTTTTGCAATAATGGAAAAGGAGATATAATATGGCAAAAACAATAATGGTAATCGGTGGACACATTGGCGATGCAGAATTAACTGCTGGTGCACTTATGGCAAGTAATGCAGTAGATGGCGGTAAAAATATTACCGTTGCATTAACTGCTGGTGAAAGAGGAAATCCTGCTCACTTAACACCACAAGAATATAGAGTACAAAAAATTCAAGAAGCAGAAAACTTTGCTAAGTTAGTTAATGGCGAAGCTGTTGTTTTAGAATATTGCGATGGTGAACTTCCTAATGATGAAAAAGTTAGAAGAGAAGTAGCTGAATTAATTGTTAAATATAAACCAAATTTAATTATTACACATTGGCGTAGTAGAATGCATAAAGATCACGATAGAACACATTACATTGTTCAAGATGCACAATTTATGGCAGGTGTAGTTGGTAATAGCGAAGGAAAAAGACATTATGCTCCAATTTACTTTGCAGAAAACTGGGAAGATGATCATGATTTTGAACCATATATTTATGTTGATGTTACAAAAGGATTTGATCTTTGGTGCAAAGCTCTTCATGAACATTGGTTTGTAATGAATAGTAAAGATTTCAAATATTATGATTATTATACATCTTTAGCAAGATGCAGAGGTGCTTTATGTAAGAAACAATATGCAGAATGTTTTAACATCCTTCCGCACCAAAAGAAGGTAATTAAAGATGAACTATAAAATAAAAACACTAAAAGGCTTAATTATTTCTTTATCTATAATTTTAGTGTTTGTATTATCAACATTTGGAGTTGCATTTGCAGAAACTCAATATGTTAAAATATATGATAAAGAAGGTAATACAATTAAACACTATGGAACATATAAAGAAGTTGAAATGCCTAGAAATTATTTAACTGCTGAATATGAAATGCGTGGTGTTTGGGTTGCAACTGTATATAACATTGCAATTAGTAAACAAGAAGGAACTACTCCTGCAGCTATTGAAAAGTATAAACAAGAATTTATCTCTATTTTAGATAGAATGGAAGAGTATAATATGAATACATTATACTTCCAAGTAAGACCTTCTAATGATGCATTCTATGAATCAGAACTTAATCCATGGAGTCAGTTCTTAGCCGGAGCAGGTGTAAATCCAGGATGGGATCCGCTTGAATGGATGGTTACAGAAACTCATAAAAGAGGTTTTGTTTTCCAATGTTGGATGAATGCATTTAGAGTTACTGTTTATAGCGTTTTACCAGGAGAAGATAGTTTAGCTTCTGAATATACAAATAGTGAATTAATTGCATTCAAAAAAAATGCAATTGCTAAACTTGATGAAGGCAACTTTGCAAGAATTAATCCTGATTGCGTAGTAATGGGTGAATCAGACACAAGATTAATTCTTAACCCAAGTGATCCAAGAGTTCAAGAATTTTTAGTCGCAACATGTAAAGAAATTATTGAAAATTATGATGTTGATGGCTTCCACTTTGATGACTATTTCTATTTATCAGGTGGCGGTGCTGCAAATAACTATAATGGTAACTTTGCAGGTGGCAAAAACTATGATGCAAGTTTAGTAGGTGAAAATACTTTAAATGACTTACCTTGCTATGAAGCTTATAAACAAGGTAAAGCTGAATATGCTCATTTAGAAAAAGGACTTAATCTTGGTGATTTTAGACGTGCAAGTTTAAACCATATGATCAAATCAATTAGATTAATGGTTGATAAATATAATGAAGAACATAATGATGTAGTAGAATTTGGTGCAAAACCAGCAGCTGTTTGGCGCAGTAATATTGAATATTGCCGTGAAAACGAATATCGTTGTGTAGAAAACGGTTCTAACACTCATGCTTCTGCATATAGTTCATATAATGACTTATATGCTGATACTCTAACTTGGGTAAAAGAAGGTTGGGTAGATTATATGGCACCACAAGTTTATTATGGATTCTCAAGTACAGAAGCTCCATATGCAGATATCGTTATGTGGTGGGCAGAACAAATTGAACAAGTTAATGCTCAAAGAAGACTTGAAGGTAAAAAAGATATTAAACTTTATATTGCTCATGGTATCTATAAATATAGAGATGACAAAAAACAATTTGCTCTTGCAAGTGAAGTGAAGAACCAATTATACTATAATCAAAAGTTTGACTCAATTGTAGGTTCTGCATTCTATTCATATGAAAACTTATATAAGTTTGTTGACAAAACTCATGAAAATGGTATGAAACTTGTTAAACAAACATGGTCTGAAAAAGTTATCCCAATTCCTGTTGGTGAAAATGATGCAAAAGGATTAATGGTAGAAGACATCAAAATTCGTAATGCTGTTGGATCTACATCATATTCATTAACATTTGATTTATTAGAAAATGCTAATGTATATGCAGTATACAAAGTTAAAAAAGGTGAAACTCTTGACACAAGTGATGTTACAACACGTTCTATTGTTGAATTTGAAGGTTATCAAGAAAATAAGAGTTTAAGTATTAGTATTGATGATTATGATCCTGAGTATGATTATTACTTTACAGTATTCTCAAAAAGATATCACATGTCAGATGAGTTTATTAAACTTGACTTTAATTCATCAGTTGAATATACTCCATTAACTGTCCAAGATTCAATTAAACTTGAAAATGCATATTCACCTTCAACAAATGTTTCTTTCTCACTTGAATCAAAATATGAAGAAGCAAGAACACTTAATTATTCAGTATATGTTGAATATGATGGTGACGAAAGATTAATAGCATCTGGTATTGTTTTAAATGATGTTATAAATGTTTCATGGAAATCTTGGCCATTTGCATCAATGGAAAATAGAATTAAAGTTGTATATTCTGATGGCGTATTAACTGAAACAGTTTATTCAAATTATTTTGATGTTGCCAATGTATTTAATATTACATATGATTTAAATGGAGTAGAAGCTACGCTTGATGCACCAAATGTCTATGTTGAAGGTAAAGGAATAGAAACTCTTCCAACTCCTACAGAGATTGTTCAAGTAGAAGGAAAGAAAATTACATTTGATGGTTGGTTAAATGAGGCTGGTCAAAAAGTTACTTCAATTGGTATTTATCAAACTGGCAATGTAAAACTTAAAGCTAACTGGATTATTGAAACAGTTGAAAATCCTAATCCAGAACCACAACCAAATCCACAACCAAATCCAAACCCACAACCAAATGGTGGATGCTCTTGCTCAAGTACAAGTGCTTCAGTTATTGTTTCTACACTTACTGCACTTTCTCTTGCGGTTTTGGTATTAAGAAAAAATAAATAATAAATTAAAAGGCTAAGGTAGTTGTACCTTAGTCTTTATTTTTGGTAAAACTATTGAAAAAAAATATAGTTTATAATATAATATAATAAGAGTACTTTCTAAGGAGATATAAAAATGAACAAAATATATGATACACATAGCGATATTTTTCATAATCTTTTTACAAGAAAAGATGAGGGATGCATAGATCCTTTTGAAAAATATCACTTAGAAAACTTAACAAAAGGAAATATCCAAGGTGGAATTTGGGTAGTTTACGGAGATAAAGATTTTGATGTTTATCCTGCATATAAAAAAGCATTAGATGCTTTTGAACCTTATAAAGATAAATATGATGTTATCTATGGATTAGAAGGTTTAAGAAATGTGCATACACTTGAAGATTTAAAGAAAATGTATAATTTAGGAATAAGACATGCTAGTCTTACTTGGAACGAGGAAAATCATTTAGCAACTGGTGTTGCAGGTCCTGCCGAAAGAGGATTAACTGATCTAGGAAAAGAATTTTTAGATTTCATGCAAGAAAATAAAATGATTATTGACGTTTCTCATTTAAATATAAAAAGTTTTTACGATGTTTGTGAATATGTAAAAACACCAATTATTGCAAGTCATTCTAATGCATATACACTTTGTAATCATAGAAGAAATTTAAATGACGATCAATTACGAGTGCTAAAAGAAAAAGGCGGATATGTTGGGGTTGTTTCTGCAAGAAATTTTGTATCACCACAAAATGATAGAAAAACTGTAGCAGGACTTGTAGATCATATTGAATACATTGCCAATATTATCGGAATCGACCATGTAATGCTTGGCCTTGATATGATGGATTATTTAGATGATTTTAATGATCATAATTCAAACCTTGATGATTTAGTAACACATGCCGATGCAAATAATGTTGTTACAGAAATGAGAAAACGAGGCTTTAAAGAAGAAGATATAAATAAAGTAACACATGAAAATTATTTTGAATTATTAAAGAAAGTAGGAGTTAAAAATGAAAAATAAAATTATTAAAATACTATTATTTTTAGTACTTGGTGCTTTAATAACATTTGGATCTTATCAAAGTGCTAAGGCATGGAATGGTATTGCAACGCTTAAACCTTATACACCTGAGATGGTTGAAATGCGTGCAGTATGGGTTGCAACTGTTTCAAACATTGATTTTAGAAAACAAGATGGAACAAGCGAAGCTGCAATTAATGATTGGAAAGCTAGATATATAAAAGTTTTAGATAATGCACAAGAAAAAAATCTAAATACAATTATTTTCCAAATTAGACCAAATAATGATGCATTCTATCCTTCTAGATATAATCCATGGAGTGAATATTTAGTTGGATATGGTGTTGATCCAGGATGGGATCCTCTTGAATGGATGCTTGAAGTTACTCATGAACGTGGTATGGAATTCCATGCATGGCTTAATCCTTATCGTACTTCAACAGCTCATTTAACATTTGACTTTAAACAAAATGTTGCGGGGACAAATGGTGATTGTATTGTTGATTATGATGAAAAAGCACTTGATACATATAAAGAAACTTTCTTTGGTTCTTTAAAAACAAAAGCTGAAGTAAATGGAAAAACTTATGATAATCCAATCTTTGGCGAAGACTTATTACATGATGTTGTACTTGGTGCTGAAGATAAATTTGTATTAAATCCTGCATCTGAAAATGTATTAGATCATTTAAACAACACAATTACTGAAATTATTGAAAATTATGATGTTGATGGTATTCATTTTGATGACTACTTCTATCCAAACGATACAGTTTATAAAGGTGACAAAGCTGAACTAAAAGGCTATACTTTCTCAACAGAACCATATCGTGATATGGAAGATTATAAAGCTTACAAAGAAAAAGGTGGAAATTTATCAATTTATAATTGGCGCCGTGAAAATATTGATACATTAATTAAAAATTTAAGTGATATCATTCGTGATTTAAATAAAACAAAAGAAGTTAAATGTTCATTCGGCGTAAGCCCTTGTGCTAGATGGGCACCTAATGAAACTTGTACAGCTTTTGAACGTGGTGCTGAAGGCGGTATGGGCAATGACTGTAATAACTATTATGCATATTCTGACCTTTTTGCTGATACAAGAAAATGGGCATTAGAAGAATGGATCGATTATATTGTTCCTCAATGTTATACAAATCTTGATAGCGCATATGCAGATATCGTATCTTGGTGGAGTAAAACATTAAAAGATTCAAATACAAAACTATACATTGGCCAAGGTATTTATCAAATACCTACTTGGAAAGATAAACTAGAAATGCTTTATCAAGTAAGATATAACCAAAGTTTCGGATATCGTGTAGATGGATATTATTTCTATAACTACACATCAGTTATATCTGGCGATGGCGAAAAAGCAATGAATACATTATCAAATGGTATTTGGAAAAGAAATTCGCTAACTCCTACATATGCTGCTTATGAATATTCATCAGAAGTAAAAGGAAATATAGAAATTACCGATATTATTGAAACTGCAAATGATACTTTAATAATTAATTTTAAAGGCGTTGAAGGTGCTAAGGCATATATGTTAGTTGAATATGATGGAAATGTTGCGAACCTAGATTTATCTGGCAAAAAATATGTTAACTTAGTATATGGTTCTAATTTACAAATTGAATTTACTCCAGCTGAAGGAAAAGAATATGTTTTAGTTCCTATTGCAAAAGATAATTCAGTTAAAGAAAATTATACAAAAGTTGATTTAAATATGGTAATTAAAAATAATATCCCAGAAGTTACTCTTGAAGAAATTCCTTCAGAAGTACTAGCAAAAACTTCAATTGATGTTATTGCTAAGATTAAGGATACTGATAACACTGTATTTGATTATGAAGTATTACTTGCGGTAGACTCTGATGAATTTACAAAAGTTGCATCAGGACAAGTTGAAGGTGATACAATAGTTTATACTTGGAAAACATATGTTATTGCACAGGAAAATATCAGATTTAAAGTAATTGTAAATGATGGAAAAGATAAAGCAGAAGCAATTAGTAATAGTTTCTCAGTTGTTGAAAAAGCTGCACCAGTAATTTGGAATATTACATATAATTTAGATGGTGGTACAATTACAAATGCTCCAACAACATATGAACAAGGAACTACAACTGCTCTTGTAAATCCGACTAAAGAAGGATATGAATTTACTGGTTGGTTATTAAATGGCGAGAAAGTAACTAGTATAAATAGCAATCAAACAGGAAATGTTACTCTTCTTGCAACATGGAAAGAAATAATTAAAGAAGAACCTGTTAATCCAAACCCACAACCACAACCAGGACAAAATGAAAATAAAGGATGTTCATGTGCAAGCTCTAGTGCAGAAATTGTTGTTTCTACACTTACTGCTGTTTCACTTGCAATTTTAATTTTAAGAAAAAACAGAGGTTAAAAAATGAAACTAAATAAATTTACACAACCTGGAGAAAATGTTAGATATTGGTATAATCAAGAAGAAATTGATATTCCAGAATTTAAATATAACGAAAGTGATTTAAGAGGAGCGTGGGTATCAAATGTTGCTAATATAGATACACCAAGAGGATTACCTATAGAAGAATACAAAGCGGCTTTAGATAGAATTATTAATAAAGCGGCTGAATATAATATGAATGCTCTTATATTTCAAGTACGTCCTACAAATGATGCTTATTACCCATCAAAACTAAATCCATGGTCTCGTTTTATTACAGGAACTGAAGGACAAGATCCAGGATTTGATGTTTTAGAATATGTTATTAATGAAGCTGGCAAAAAAGGAATTCGCATTCATGCATGGATGAATCCTTATCGTGTTGGTATGAAACCTATTGATGAATATGGATCAAAAGAAGCTTACTTAGAAACTTTATCTGAAAACAACTGGGCTAGACTTCATCCAGAACATACTATTTTAGATGGATTAAATAAAGTTATTTTATCTCCATCTCATCCTGAAGTTATTAAATTTGTTACTGACTCAATTATGGAAGTTGTAAATAATTATGATGTTGATGGCGTACATATTGATGACTACTTCTATCCTTATGCAAAAATAGAAGAAGAAAAAGAAATGGATGACTATTTAAAATATCGTGATACTCCTGAACAATCATTTGATGACTTTAGAAGATCTAATGTTGATAAGATGATTAAGAGTATTCATGACGCTATGAAAAATTCGCTTAACAAAAAAGGAAATAAAATCGAATTTGGTATTAGCCCATTCGCGATATATCGTTCTAATATCCTAATTGATCCTGAAACAGGATGGGAAAAAGGTTCATTCCACTCTAAAGGAGTTCTACAATGTTATTTAGGTTTATATTCTGATATTTATCGTTGGATGAAAGAAGGATGGATTGACTATGTTGTTCCACAACTTTATTTCCCATTTGAAAGACCTGATGTTACATATCATGATTTAACTGCATGGTGGGCAGAAATTTCAAAAGAAACTGGCACAAAACTTTATACTGGTAATGCGATTTATCAAATGGGTACTCCTGAAAAGAAAGAATGGCAAAATCCAGATGAAATTAAAAATCAATTATCTTTCAATTCAAATTTTGAAAATATTAAAGGTTCAATTTTCTTTACATTTAGAGATTTCTTTGAAGGAGAAAATGAAATTAAAAATAAAGCACTTGAGTCATTAAAGGCTCTTTGGTGCCAAAAATAGTTAAAAATAAGTGGTGGTTTTTTATGAAAACCACCATTTTTATTTTCATTTTTAAGGTTAAATTTAAGTATATTTTAGTTTTAGAAATTAATAAAAAAATACTTTTTGTTTTTAAGTTGTTTGACTTGAATAAAAACGCTTTCTTTGGTATAATAAGTATATCATAGACGAGTATGTCTTGAACGACTAGAAATGAGGTGACTTTATGTTTAAATCTATTAAAATTGTACCCGTACCAAAAGTATTGAAACTAGAAGATGGGTATTTTATTTTGCCTGAAATTGTAACAATTTCTTTCAAAAACTTTGTTAAAGATTTGAATATGTTAAGAGTAATAAAAGCGTTTAGTAAATATTTACCTTCATTCAAAGTTCAAAACGACTTGTCTTGTGTAAACTTTATTAAAACTGATATTTTAGATAGTGCTTATGAAATCAAAGTAGAAAAAGATCAAATCAATGTTTTTGCAAGTACTGCATCGGGAATGTTTTACGCTATTCAAACATTAAAACAAATTACTTTTGAAAATAAAGTTAAATGTTGTTATATTAGCGATTACCCTGATTTAAAAGTCAGAGGGGCAATGCTTGATATAAGTAGAAGTAAAGTTCCTAAGGTAGAAACAATCAAACAGATATTTGATATGCTTGCTTTTTTAAAGTTTAATCATGTTGAGTTATATGTTGAAGGATTCTCATATGAATATAAGAGTTTTCCGAATGTCTTAAAAGATGGAAACTATTTAACTGTTGATGAATATAAACTTCTTGAATCGTATGCGTTTGAAAATTTCTTGGATTTTGTTCCAAATCAAAATGGCTTTGGCCATATGGGTGATTGGCTTCAACTAGATGAGTATAAAGATTTAGCTGAATGTGTTGACGGATTCACAATCTGGGGTGCATGGCGAAAGACAACAACTTTAAACCCACTTGATGATAGGTCAATTGAACATGTTAAAAAGATGTATGCAGATATGATCCCTATTACTAAGTCAAATTATTTCCACATGAATTTTGATGAACCTTATGAGCTTGGACATGGTAAGTCAAAAGAAAAAACTGCTGAGTCTTCAGTAGAAGATGTATATATTGATTATTTGCATAAACTTTCAAGTGTTGTAAAAGGATATGGAAAAACACCACTTATTTGGGGTGATGTTGTAATTAAACATCCCGAAGCAATTAAAAAAATTGATGAAGATATTATCCTAGTCGATTGGGGATACACAAAAACATATCCATTTGAACCACACGCAAAAATGCTTCATGAACAAGAAAGAAAGTTCATGTTAGCAGGTGGAACAAGTACTTGGGGAGTTATTACTAGCAGATATCAAGATATGTATGAATCAATTAAAAACTCATGTGAAAATTCATTTAAATATGGTGGACTTGGTACAATAACTACCGATTGGGGAGATATTGGTCACTTACAATATTTACCTAATTCATATTTGGGATTTATTCATGCATCGCTATTTAACTGGAATCAAAGTATTACAGAAGAAGAACATAACGATGTATTTGAAGATGCACTTGAAAAATTTGTTGGTGCTGATGTAAAGGAAGCTTTATTAAAACTTTCGAGATATACAGAGCTTGAAGGTGAATATAGAGACTATGGAAGTAGATTATTTTATCATATCCTTTGGGCAGAGCACGCACAAAATAATGAATCACCACTTGATTTCTTCTTAACAAAGATGAAGAGCAACTATTTAAGTGTTGATTCTCAAAATAAAATATCAGATTTATTAAATGAAGTATATGAAAAATTGTTTAAACTAGAAAGCCTTGAAGCAAAAGAATTATTAAATTCAATAAGCTTACTTAAGACTTTACTAGAAATTAATAAAAAGCTTCAAGCTTCTTGTACTGATTTTAGGAGTGAAATTAGTGCGCTAGATGACTTCGAAGCAAATCATCTTGCTCTTTGGAATAATCGTAACAAAGAAGCAGGTTTTAAATTCTCTATTAATCGTATTAAATGGTTAAAACAAATATTAGTTCAAATAGAAATGAAGGGAGACAAAAATGAGTAGAACTAACTTAAAACACATTAAGCGTATATTTACAATCGTTATGGTCGCATGTGCTGGTATCTTAGCCTTCTCTAACTTTAAAGGATTAAATAAAGTTGTTGCAGAAGAAAATCCAGAAATCAGTTTTGACGATGTATCAACATACGTAGATAATGAATATGATAGTTACTTAGAAGAACAATATTATAATCATGCTGAAAAACAAAAAGAATATACTATTGTTACTTCTGACATTAATCCTATTAATGCAAGTAACTATCATAAAGAAGGAACAGACATTTATTATAATGGTGATTTTGTTACAATTAAAGCAATTATAAGTAATGGTTATTTGTTCAAAGAAGAATCAACTTCATATAATTATGATACAGATATATATGAAGTTATTAATATCAATGATATTAATAAAGATGAAGGTGTTTCTTTAGATTTAATTGCAAGCAAAACAGTTATCTTAAAACAAGATAATGAAGATGGTTCTTCCACTTATTATCGTGAAAATGTAAAACTTGCAAATCTTCAAAATGTTAAATTTGACGAAATGCTTCTTCAACAAGATGAAGGTAAAGTTACTTGGGAAGTAGTTGTTCCTAAAGCTGGTTTTTATAACTTAGCTATGAGTTATTATCCAATTACAGGTAACAGTTCAAATATTGAAAGAAGTTTAGCAATTAACGGTAAGATTCCATTTGATGGTGCCGACACATTCTCATTCTCAAGAATTTGGCAAGACCGTGAAAGCTCTTATGAATTTGATGAAAATGGAAATAAAATTGGTTTAAAAACAGACGTTAAAGGAAATGATTTAAAACCTAAACAAGTTGAAAATCCATATTTAATTTCTTCATATTTTAGAGATGATATGGGATATGTAAATGAACCATATATGTTCTATTTTAATGAAGGTCCAAACTATATTACATTTGTTTCTGTAAAAGAACCAGTATTAATTGATCAACTAATTCTTGAAGGAAAAACAGTCTATTCAACATGGAAATTTGGAGATATAGATACTAACATTGAAGTTAACTACAATGATGAAGTTGTTTTCAAAGAAAATATTGTTGTAGAAAACGGACAAGAACGTAAAGTTACTTCATGGTGGATTAATGATAAAGATACAAAAATCGAACACAAAGATGTTGAACCAGTTAAAGCATTAAAACAAAAAGGTATTTTAACTTATAAAGAGTATCTTGAATTGCATAAAGATAAAAAGAATGCAACTAGTTCACCTGCAAGAATTGAAGCAGAAAATACATTCACAAAATCATCTCCAACACTTTACCCATCAACAGATAGATCAAGTTCACAAACTTATCCATTCTCATATACTACAACAAAACTTAATGTTATTGGTGGTACAAACTGGCAAGTTTTAGGTGACTGGATCACATGGCAAGTAACAGTTCCAGAAGATGGTTTCTACAACATTTCAATGCGTGCTAAACAAAATATGGTAAGAGGTATGTACTCAAGCCGTAAAGTTTACATCAATGATGAAATCTTATTCGATGAACTAAATGACGTACAATTTAAATACAAAAACAATTGGCAAATCGTTACATTAGGTAATGATACAGAAGACTTCTTATTCTATTTAGAAGCAGGTCAAACTTATACAATTAAAATGGAAGTTACTCTTGGACAATATGCACCACTTATCGAAGACTTACAAGTATGTATCGATGAATTAAGTGCAATTTATCGTATGATTATTGCTCATACAACTGTAACTCCTAAAGCTGGTACTGACTACCAACTTAAGAAAAATTTCCCATCACTTGAAAGTGATTTAATTAGAAACCGTGATGAGCTTGTAAGAATTTCAAATGAAATTAGTGCAATCTCAGGTGGTAAGAGTGATAAAACAGGTGTAATTGATAACGTAGTTATTCAATTAAAAGACTTCATTAAAGACGTTGAAATTATTCCTACTCGTCTAAGTACATTTAGTAGTAACGTATCATCACTTGGTACATTACTTAATACATTAAGAGAGTTACCTTTACAACTTGACTGGGTTTGGGTTCATGCGCCTGAAGAAAAACTTCCAGCCGCAAATGAAAACTTCTTCAGAAAGATTTGGGACTCTGTTGTATCATTCGTTCTTTCATTCTTCCTTGACTATTCTTCAATCAGCCAAACTGAAGAACAAGAAATAGTAGGTGAAGTAGTTGATATCGATGTTTGGATGACACTTGGTCGTGACCAAGCAAACGTTATCAGAAGTTTGATTGATACGGACTTCGCGAAGAAAAATCCAAATATTCGCGTTGAATTAAAACTAACTGCGGGTGATGTATTATTAAAAGCAACACTTGCAGGTATTGGGCCAGATGTTGCCTTAAACGTTGATTCATCTTTACCAGTAAACTATGCATTAAGAAATGCAGTTATGGATTTATCAGATCGAATCTATGAATATGAATATAAATTAGAAACAAAAGATGGCAAACTTGCTCTTGGTAAGGATAAATTACCAATCCTTGCTAAAGATTCATCAGGTTCTTATACATATGCTACTGATAGTTTAGGTAATAAGGTTATCCAAGCGACTTATTTACTTGCAGAAGATATGAAAAAATCTAGTGATTCATCTTTACCAACAGTTACTGATATTCAATTATTTATGAATAGAACTTATCCAACATATTTTGATGCTTTAAGAGAAGAAATTAGATCAAAAGGTGTTGAAGAAAGTGCTGTTGAAAAAGAATTAATAGTTTTATTAAGCACTGAAGTTGTTATGAAAGCAGGTATGGCAATTCCAACATACTTATATGAATTATATCCTTCAATGTTTAGTGTATTAAGAAATATTGACAATTCAAAAATTGTATCTAAACTTGTTAAAGATCAAGACTTCTTAATGATTCCTCAATATACTGATTTTAACTTCTGGGAACAAACAGGTGTTTATAATCATGCAAATAATGTATATATGGAAAGTTCATTAAGACAATTCCAATTCCAATATGATTATAAAGATGGTACTTCAGGTTATGGAACTTATTCACTTCCTGAAAAACAAATCTTCTTAATGATGTTCGTTCGTGATGATATTATGAATGAACTTGGTTTAACTGAAATGATACCTGATACTTGGGATGAAATGATTGACTTAATTGCAGAATTACAAACTGACCAATTACAATTCTATCTACCAGTTAACTCTGAAGGTGCATCAGCACTTAACCCAATTTTCGTATCTAAGTTATATCAACAAGGTGCAAGCATTTATGCATCTGATAATAGATCTACAGGTTTCAAGAGTGATGAAGCTATGAAAGCATTTGAAGAATGGACAGAATATTACACATTATATTCATTCCCATTAGCTGCTAACTTTACAAACCGTTTCCGTTCTGGTGAACAACCAATCGGTATTTCTTATTATGAATTATATAATACACTAAGTGTATTTGCTCCTGAGCTTAAAGGTCGTTGGTCATTCCATCAAATTCCTGGTACTCAAAAAGAAATTGAACTAGTAGATGATAATGGCAATAAGACTGGTGAAACAGTTGAATATATTGACAGAACAGCAGTAGCATCTGGTACAGGTTGTGTTATGATGAGACAATCTGGTGGTTCTGCAAAACATCAACAAGATTCTATGGACGCTGCTTGGGAATTTATGAAATGGTGGTCTTCAGCTGAAACACAAACTTCATTCGGTCGTGAAATGGAAGGTATCTTAGGTTCAGCAGCAAGACATACTACTGCAAACGTTAAAGCATTACAACAACTTGCATGGAAGAAATCTGACCTTACTGTATTAATGCAACAATGGTCTTCAGTACATGAAATTCCACAAATCGCAGGTAGTTACATTACTGGTCGTGAAATCGAAAATGCATATCGTCAAGTAATTAATAACGGTTATAATCCTCGTGAAGTATTATATGAATATGCAGGAAAAATTGATATTGAAATTGATAGAAAACGTCAAGAGTTTGGCTTAAAGATGTCAGGCGAAGGCAATTAATAAGGAGGAATAAAATGGATATAGCATTATATATTATATTTGGTATTTCAGTTGTTGCATTAGCAGTTTTATTCTTCTTTGTATTAAAAGGAGCTAAGAAAAAAACTGGTGGTTTCCAAAAAGAAATCAAAGCTCCTAAAGTTAAAAAACCTGAAAAATCTCGTGAAGAAAAAGCACGAGAAAAAGCAGAATTAAAAGCTGCAATGAAAGTTAAAAGAGCTGAATGGAAAGCTGAAGATAAAATATTCGATGATAAGTGCAAAGCTAATATTGTTGAGTTCAAAAAAGAAGTTAAAGAGAAAAAACCTCGTTACTTAGAACTTAAAAAAGCATATCATGAAACAGTTAAATCTAAGAAAAATGATCAAGCAATTATTGATGAATATGTAGCTTATAGTAAAGAATATGAACGCTTACTTCAAAAGTTAAGAATCGAAAAAGATCGTATTTCTTTAATCAAGAAAGTTGATAGATGGAGTAAACGTGGAGGCAAATTAAGAAGGGAAATATTCGTTAAGAGACAATATTACTATTTAGTAGCTCCTTATACAATTTTATTCTTCATATTTACTGTTTTACCAGTTTTAATGTCTTTAGTATTAAGTTTCACAAACTTCAACTTACTTGAATTCCCAGACTGGGTTGGATGGGATAACTACATGCAATTATTCGTTAACGATAAAGTATTTATTATCGCTCTTCGTAATACTGCATTACTTGCTGTTGTAACTGGTCCACTTAGTTATATTATGGCATTCGTATTCGCATGGCTAATTAATGAATTAAAACCTCTTCTAAGAAGTTTCATGACATTAATCTTCTATGCTCCATCTATTTCAGGTAACGTATACTTAATCTGGAAATTAATTTTCTCAAGTGATATTTATGGTTATGCTAATGCATACTTAATTCAATTTGGTATCATTGATGAACCAATCACTTGGTTACAAGATTCAACATATATTATTTGGATCTTAATTATCGTACAATTATGGTTATCACTTGGTGTAAGTTTCTTATCATTCATCGCTGGTTTACAAAGTGTTGATAGAATTTACTACGAAGCTGGTGCTATCGATGGTATTAAAAACCGTTGGCAAGAATTATGGTACATAACTCTTCCACAAATGAAATCACAATTATTATTCGGTGCCGTAATGCAAATTACATCGAGTTTGTCGGTAGCTGCGGTATCAATAAATATCGCCGGATTCCCGTCAATCGAGTATGCCGGACACACAATTATTACTCACTTAATGGACTTCGGTAACCTAAGAATGGAAATGGGTTATGCGTCTGCAATTGCAACTATCTTATTCATTATCATGATTGTTGCAAATATGTTAGTAAGAAAAATTTTAAGAAGGATAGGTTCATAGTATGGCTTTAGGTAAAATTAAAGTAGATGACGATCAATTAGCTGGTGTTCAACTGTCTAAGGCTGAAAAGAAACGCCTTCGTCGTCAAGAAAAGAAATTAAAGAAGTATGGTATTAGAGACGAAAGTAAAATGAATAAAGTAGAAAAATTCTTCTACAATATTCAAAAACGTCGTCGTATTAAAAAACGTAAACGTGTTAGCCGAAGCTTTATCGGTGATGCTGCACTATTCTTATTACTATGTGCTTTCGGTGCATTCAGTGCTTATCCGCTTGTATATACAATTTTTGCAGCTTTTAAACCACTTGCAGAATTATTTATTTATCCACCTAAACTATTCGTAATGAATCCAACACTTGATAACTTCAGTGACTTATCTAACCTTTTATCAGATTCATGGGTACCGTTTAGTAGATATTTATTTAACACAGTATTTATTACACTTGGTGGTACAGTTGGTCACGTGCTTATTGCATCAATGGCTGCTTATCCACTTGCAAAACACAAATTCCCAGGAAGCGTGTTTATTTTCCAAATGGTTGTTTATTCATTAATGTTCGCAGGTCAAGTAACAGATACTCCAAGATACATGATTTTCAGTTTCTTAGGATTAGTTGATACTCCGCTTGCAATTATCGTTCCAGCCTTTGCTTATTCACTTGGTTTATACTTAATGAAGCAGTTTATGAGTGATATTCCAACAGAGCTAATTGAATCAGCTAAGATTGACGGTGCGAATGAATTCCAAATTTATTGGAAAATCGTTATGCCACTAGTTAAACCAGCATGGTTAACATTAATTATCTTATTATTCCAAAACTTATGGAATACAGATGGTGGTACATTCATTTATAGTGAAGCTAAGAAACCTTTAAGTTATGCGTTACACCAAATCGTTGCTGGTGGTATCGCAAGAACAGGTACTTCAGCTGCAGTTATGCTAATTATGATGGCAGTGCCAATTACAGTATTTATCTTGTCACAAAGTCAAATCATTGAAACAATGGCACACTCAGGTATGAAATAGGAAATAGAGGTTAGAGTTATGAGAAAAATGAAAAATTTATTTAAAACATTAACAATCATCGCTTTAGTCTTTGGTTTCTTCTTTGCACCAATCTTTGGTAGTGCTAAAGCAATGAGTTATAACTATGATTTCTGGAAAAATATTATTCCTTCTGCTGAAGGTATTGCTCATAAAGATACTTTCTATTCTGAAAATATTGAATATTACAAAAATGATGAATATGAACTTAAAGTAGAACAATTAAATAAACTATTAGATGATTTATCATTAAGTGATATTAAAGAGGTTGTATCAAAACCTAATTATAAAGAAATCACAGCTGATGATTATAACAATGCAATTATTGCAATTGATGCAAAAGACTTAAATGATGAGACAAAAATAAATCTTAAAATCTTAATTAATCTGAAAAAAGAATACGAAGCTGATCCAAACTTATATAAATCAATAAGCTTTAATACAATTACTGATATTCAAGTTTATGGAGATTATTTATATGTTTTATCAACTCCTACAGCAATGGACATTTCAAACGTTACTGGTACTGCAAGAGTTGCAGAACTTACTCAATTAATCATTATCAATAAAGAAATGAAATGGGAAACATGCATTAATGAATTTGAAATTACAGAAAATGTAAGAGATTCGTTTGATGATTATTATCAATGGAATAGACTTAGTTTCTCTTCTGTTGCAACTGGTAAAAACCATACAGTTGCTGTAGATACATCAGGAAATATTTGGGCATGGGGCTCAAATGAATATGGTCAAATTGGTATTGACCCATCAGTAGAAACTTATGTTGCAGAGCCTAAACAAATCACTTGGATAGGTGATAAAAATGCAAGAGCATACACAAAAGTATTTGCTACAGATTACGCAACATTCGCTCTTGATTCAAATAATAATTTATGGGCATTTGGTAAAAATGAAAATCATTTAATTTCAGGTGAACAAAATGAAGATTTTTATCAACATGAATTAATTAATATTGAATTAAAAGATACTATTGATGAAAATAACCCAGAAACAGAAGTTACTGGTACTGTAAAAGTAGTAAGTGTTGCTGATGACCACATTTTCGTAATTGATAGCGAAAGCCGTGTGTGGGCATGGGGTGACAATAGTGATAGATTACTTCAAGTTGAAAAAATTACAGAAGACATTGTTAAATCACCAAAACTTACAACTATTAATTTAACAAGAGAAGATAAATATAATCTTGATTCAGCAGGTAACCCTACAATAATCAAATTAAAACCAGTTGATATTCAAGCTGGTCAAAACCATACTGTAATTGTTGATGATGAAGCATCACTTTGGGCATGGGGATCAAATGATTATGGTCAACTTGGTTTAGGAGATTTTGTAAAAAGAACTGTTCCTACATTAGTTGAATTAAAGAAAAATAATGTTAAGGTTGGTGTAGCTTCAATTGCCGTTGGTCAAAACCATACAGCTCTTGTAGACAAACTTGGTGGTTTATGGGCATTTGGTTCAAATAGTCACTGTCAAATTGGTTTAAGTACAGAAGATGGACTTACATTTGCACAACCATATGCATATTTCCATAAAAACATCGAATATACAAAAGTATTTGCTTTTGGAAATACAACATATGCAATTGATATGTCATATCAATCATATGTATTTGGTCAAAATGATCATTATCAATTAGGCTTTGTTGAAGAGGGAAAAGATTCAAGTCAATTACCTTATTCAATTAATCCAAATAATGTTTCATTAACATTTGTTGCTAACAGTGGTGATGCTACATTCGGTATTGACTCTTCAAATCGTTTATGGATTTGGGGTACAAGTGATACTAAATTAGGATTTGGTTCAACAGAAGATATTAAAAATCCTAAATATAGTGACACAAGATTAGAATTAAATAATATTGCTATTGGCCGTTTAGAAAATTCAGATATTTATAAACGTGCAATCTATGTTGCTCATTCAAAAGATGAAACAAAACCTGCAGTTTACTTAAGAAGTGCTGCTGGTATCGCAGTAGATGAAAACTTCATTTACATTGCAGACACACAAAATTCAAGAATTTTAAAAATTAATAAACTTACATATGTTGTTGAAGATGTTTGCTTAACTCCAGCAAATACAACATTCAAACAATTAAATTTAGACTCAACTGTTCTACAAGCCGTTTCTCTTCGTCAATTTAAACCTACTAAAATTACAGTGTCTCCTACAGGTAGAGTTTATGCAATTGCAGAACAAGTTTACGAAGGTATTATTGAGTTTAATAAACAAGGTGATTATAACCGTTACTTAGGACAAAACGATGTTGTTGCAAATCCGCTTAAAGAAATGCTTCGTGATTATTTAACTGAAGAACAACTTGCATCATTTGCCTTAACACTTCCACCACTATTTACAAGTATTAGTACAGATAGTAAAGGGTTCATTTATGCGACATCTTACCCTGATACAGAATCTGGTTCTATTGCTGGTCAAAACATGGTTAAAGCAATTAATACATCTGGTAAAGACTGTATGAAACGTAATGGTTATGTAGCACCAAATGGTGATGCTGTTTATATTTCATCATCACAAAATTCTAAAGCAATTTTAGGCCCATCATATTTAGTTGACGTTGCAGTTAATAAAGATGGTAACTTCACTGTTGTAGATGAAGTAAGAGGTCGTTTATTTACATATGACCTTGATGGTAACTTATTATATATCGCTGGTGATCAACCAGGTGGTACAAAACAAAATGCATCAGGTTTATCTGAAAATATTATTAAACCAGTTGCAATTGATTATATGTATCGTACTTATACAAATGCTGATGGCGAAGAAATCAATGACCAATTAATCATTGTTGCTGACCAACAATCTAAGAGCTTAATGTATTACGAAACTACAGAATTTGGACGTTTAGTAAATGAAGCTACTGGAGCTTATAACCGTGGTGTTGATACTCGTGAAGAAGCAATTGCGGTTAGAGTTATTTGGGAAGAAGTTCGTCAAAGAAATACTAACTATGAATTAGCATACTTAGGTATTGGTAAATGTATTTTAGTTGAAAGTGACTATGTTGAAGGTAAAACTGCAAAAGATATCACAAATGAACAATTAAAACTTTACCAAGAAGCTATGAAAAACTTTAGACTTGCTCACTCTGGTACTTATTATTCAAAAGCATTTGGACGTTATCGTGACCAAATCTTAAGTGATAACTTCAGTTGGATTATGACAGCTGCTGTTATTATTGCAGTTGGTGCCGCAGGATGGTTTGTTTACAAAACTATCAAAGCAAAACAAGCTAAAAAAATTAAAGTGCAAGGAGGAAGTAAGTAATGATTTTAGAAGTTAAAATTATCTTAATTGCTCTTACAATCCTTGCTATTGCTGGTGTTGTTGGGCTAATCGTTGGTCTTGCAACTGGCAAACAAGAACTATGTTTAAAAATAGCAAAAGCTATTAAAGCAAAAATTGTTCAATTTTATAACGATGTTATTAAATTTCCAATTTACATCATTACACACCCAGTTCAAGGGTTTAATGAATTTAAAGTTGAGAAAAAAGGTAAGATGTATGCAGCATTATCAATTCTTGCATTCTACATCTTAGTTCAAATCTTAACACCAAACTATGAAGGTGGAACAACAAACGTTGCAAACCCAATGAATTTTAACAGTTTAAAAATTGTTGTATTTGGTGTTGTTCCTGTTATCTTAATCGCAGTTGCTAACTGGAGTATCACATCATTATTTGATGGTAAAGGTAAAATGAAAGAAATCTTTATGATGATTTGTTACTGTTACTTCCCATTAGCAGTTTGTGGTTTATTAAGATTAATCGTTAGTAACTTTGTTACATCAGATGAAGTATTATTCTTAACTATTATTGATATAGTCGGTCTGTTTGGAACGGGTTATATGTTATTTATGGGGCTTGTCGTAATTCATGAATACGGAGTATTTAAAACTATTATTTCAGTAATTGGTACTGTTGTTGCAATATTAATTATCTTATTCTTAGCATTATTAATATTCGACCTTGCTAACCAAGTATTTAGTTTCTTTAGCTCAATATTCAAAGAAATTATGGTAAGATTCATGTCGTAAAGGAGGGAGTATCGCATATGATAGTTATTCTTATTACAGCAATTATAATTACAATTGTGGTGCTTCTTGCAAAACGCCGCAATAAAAAACAAAAAGAAGAACAACCAAAAGAAGTTGAAGTAGTTGTTCAAAAAGATTCAAAAGAAGTTTTAGACGAAAAAGAATCAATTAAAAAAGCTGAAGAAATTGTAAGAAGAAGAAAAAGATATAATCGTATTCTTAAATTATCTCTTACAGTAATCTTACTTGCAGCTATTGAAATTGTTGCTGGTATCTTCTTCTTCGATACATACAAAGCAAACAGTGCTTCATTCCATAATGCTACTTCAAAAGAATATTGGAATACTCTTCCTGGTTTTGAACATTATGATAAATTATATGAAAAGTATGTTGAAACTGTAGATATTAATAGTGCTAAATATGTTAGCCCATTTGATTATTCAGAGTCTATTTATGTTAACATCAAAAAAGCACGTTATCAAGAAGAATTAGATCTTCTTATAACACCATATAAAAATGAATTAAGAACTACAAAAGATGAAGATAGAAAACTAGAACTTGAAAAAATCATTGATGAAGCCGACCTTCATAAATCAACTCTTTCTCCTCTTAAAGATTATAAAGTAAAAGAAGCTTTATCATACAAAAAAGTAGCTGAAAATGATGGTTATGAATTTTGGTTACATATGGGTCTTACAACATTTAAAGTTGTAGACAAAGTAAATGGTACAGTTTGGTATTCAAATCCAGAAACTTACTCTACTGATAAAGAAGATGCTCAAAAAGACATCTTAAAAATTTGGTACAGTAGAACAGGATCTAATTCAGTAAGTTTTGGTACATATGATTATTCAACATCAACATCATTTAGAGGAAGTACAAAAGACGTTAATCCAAACTTTGCAGTAAAAGTTATTACTGAAGAAGTGGGCGGAAAAGATGTATCTACAATTCAAGTATGGTACAAATTAGAAGAACGTGGTGTTAACTGGACATATTTCCCTAAATACATTAGTAAAGCAACATTTGATGCTTTAGTAGCTGAAAATGCTCGTTTAGTAGCTGAAGGTGCTCAATATGATGATAATGGCACATTAAAAGATGTTACTGACATCACTACTTCAAAATTCGATAAAAAAGATGCTGTTACAATGGTCGAAAGAGTATTTACAAGTCCTGCAGCTGACTATAAACTTATCTCTAAAGATAGTGTATTAAATCAATTTGGAGAAGATTATTATGAATATAATAGTAATCTTGAAAAAATGAATGACTTAGCATTAAACCGTTTATATATGCTTTACACACACTGTGGTTTTACTCTAGATAAATTAGAAGAAGAAAATGATTATTTCCAATCTATTTCTGATGAAAAAGGATTAGGACTTACAGTAAGTAATGTTACTCATTCAAATGCATCATTTACTGTTGCAATTCAATACCAATTAACAGAAGATGGATTAAATGTTACTATTCCAGGTAATTCAATTTCTGAAAATGGTGAAAACTTAGTTGTTTATATCGACTTACTTGAATACTTCACTGCTGCTCGAATTACAGAAGATGGTTACACAATTATCCCTGATGGAAGTGGTGCTGTATTAAATCATAATAATGGTAAGACTAATAACCTTCCATACAATAAGCGATTATATACAACAGACCTTTCAATGACAGAAGAAGTTATGAAAGCTTCTACTGAAGATATCATGTTACCAATGTATGCCGTAGTTAATACTACAAGTAAATCAGCTGTTATTGCCGATGTAATCGATGGTGCAGCTCAAATGGAATTATATGCGGACATTTCTGGACGTGGTAATGAAACTCATAATAGAAACTACTTTAGAATTCATTATCATGAATCTCAAGTTGTTAAAGTTTCATCTGTAATGCAACCAATTGATAAATATAATAATTTATTCATGAATAACGATATTTCAGTTGACTTCCGTTTCTATGGAGCTGATGTTGTTGAAGATGGATATTCTGGTATTGCTCATGCATATCGTGATTTATTAGTTAAACGTTACGGTATGCAAAACAAAAAAGATACAACTGATGATTTAGTAATCGATATTGATGTTCTTGGTTCTTATAACTTTAAAAACAATGTATTTGGTATTGTTTATAACGATAAAGAAACATTAACAACATATGAAGAATTACAAAAGATGATCACTGATATCGAATCAAAACAATTTAAGAATATTAACATATTCTATAAAGGATGGAGAGATACTACTTTAGTTAATACTTCATTCAAAAATATCAAAGCTTATAATGCCTTAGGTAAATTAAGCAAACTTGCAGAAATTGAAGATATGGAAGGCGTAAATGTTTATCCTTATATTAATTTCGGTCAAATTAATAAATATCAAGAATCATTTGGTAGCTATCACTACAATACAAGAAACGTAATCGGTGAAATTATTACAATCTATCCTTATGACTTACAATCAAATATATGGAATAAGAAAGCTCAAAAGATTAATATTCTTTCTCCTCGTTACTATGAAGCATTTGCTCAATCACTTGCAGATAGTTATTCAAGTGTGTTCAAAATTGGTAAGAAAAATGAAGTTCTTACAAATATCTCAGTTGATTCTCTAGGTTCAGTATTAACTGGTGACTATCAAAAGAATCAAGAAATGTTTAAGATTAATGCTGTATACGAACAAATTAAGGCTCTAGAAGTTATTAAAAATGCTGGTATCACAAACATTAACTTATACAAACCTTATGACTATGCATTCCCTTATGTTTCTAATGCAAAAGAAATCCCTTACGAATCTACACATTATGAAATTCTTAACTATTCAATTCCATTCTATCAATTAGTTGTAAATGGATTATTCGATTATAGTGGAGAAAGTATTAATGCTAACAGCGAAGAAGGTGTTAAATATCATATCTTAAGAATGTTAGAAACTGGTTCAAATGCATCATTCACATTCACTCATGATGGTTCAGAAGTATTATTAAAAACTGATTACAACCAATACTACTATACTGAATATTCATTATGGTTAGAAGAAGTTGCTAAAGTTTATAATGAAATTTCTTCTACTGGAGTTAGTGGATTAAGACTTGTAAAACATGAATTCATTAAAGAAGGTGTTTCATTAGTAACATATGCTTCAGAAGATGGTGCAAAACAAGTTCAAATCTTAATTAACAATACATTTACAGATTATGTAGACTCAGAAACAGGAA
>CAJGCS010000002.1 GCA_904501965.1 uncultured Bacilli bacterium
AATTTTCTTCCAACCGAATGTTAAGTTATTAACGTCAACACCTTTGTTAGTTAAAACTTGTTTAGCTTCATATTCGCTATCAAATGTAAGAAGAATTACAGTGTAATCACTTTGATAAAGTGTTTCGTATGCGATTTCATAATCTTCTTCACTAAATACTTTAGTTTTTTCAGATTCGTTTAATTTATCAACATGTTTTTCAAATTCAGCTAAACCATAAGCATAACGTTTATATTCTAATTCATAATATTTCATCCATGCTTCTTTGTTTTTATAGCCTTGAGAAAGCATCTTATCTTCATGAGCTTTTTCTTTTTCAGCTTTTTCTTCATCAGTTAAATCAGTTAAATCAGTTGTACCATAAATGATATAGTTTAATTGTTCTTGGAATGCTTCAGTATCAACTTTTTGATCTGCAAGAGTGATTTCATCCATCCAAGCAATGATTTGATCTAAACCATAAGTTTGAACTAAACGATTGTAAACAGCTTGATTAGTAACTGTTTTTTCACCTAATTTTAAGAAAGGGTTACTACCATTTTCAATGTTAGGTTGTTTTGAAGGATGTGGATAAGCATTTCCTTGATTATTAGTACATGCAGTAACACCTAATAATACAAGAACCATTAGTAAACAAGGTAATATTTTAGTAAATAATCTTTTCATATTAGTTGTTTCCTCCTTCTGCATCTTCAGCTAATTGTTTTTCAGTAACTTCAACAATAAATTGTAATTGAGAGTTACGAGCATCTTTGTTTTCAGCAAATCCAAATGCTTTGCCTTTTAAGAAGTTGATTGTATGGTTAGTCATATCATCGCCTTCTTCAATTGTTTTTACAGCACCATCATAATAAGTAGTTAATAATTTTTGAGTAGCTTCATCAAATGCAGCTTTATCAATATCATAACCATATTTTTCTAAGAATTCAGCTTTAGCTTCTGCTAGAGCTTCTTTTTCGCTATCAGTAGGGTTAGCTTTGTTAGCTAATTCTAATGTATAGCCTAAATCTTTACCATATTTTTCAATAACTGCATCAAGAGCAGCTTTAGCTTCATTTTTCTTTTCTTCAACGAAACTATAAGTTTTGTCTTTAACTTCGTTGTGTGCAAGTAATGCTTGATAAATTTCAAATTGAGCATCTTTTTCAGCAAGTTTAGAAACTTCAGTTGTACCAGTTATTGCAATGTGGTGGTAACCATAAGTAGTAGGGAATGGTTCTTTTGAAAGAAGAGGAGCTTCTAAAGTTTGACCTAAGTAACCAGCAGCTTTAATATCATCCCATAATACTTGTAATTCATCTAAGAATTCTTCAACTAAGCTTGAAGTATTAGTATAAGTATTAACAGTTTCAAATTTAACTACTAAACCTAATTCTTTGTATTCGCCCCAAGTTGCATCTTCGATTGTTGCAGCATTATATTCAGCTACAAGAGCAGTCATTTGGTTAGATAATGAATCTTTTAATGTTTCAGGAGCTTTTGCATACATTAATTTAGCAAGATCAGCAGCTTTTTGTTTTTGAAGTTCAGTCCATAAGCAATCTTCTTCTGCAAGTGGATCTTCATAAGTTCCATCATAGTTAGTATCGATACTTACGATTAAGTTAAGAACGTTTAAGCTGTAGTGTTCTTCTTCAATCTTAGCAGCTTCATCTTTAATTAATCTTAGTAATAATTGATCATAAGTTTCTGTTTCACTATTCTTGTGGTTTGTTAAGTAAACATCTTCTTTAAGTGCTTGTAAAGCTTCATTATATAGGTAACCACCAAATGATGAAGATACTAATAAATCTTTATCAGTGTAAGCACCAAAGTAGTCAGTTCTAAAGTCATTCCAACCATAGCTTGATGGGAAGTTAGGAATGAAACCATAGTATGAAAGATAAGAATATGTGAAATAGTCTAATTCGAAGTTATTTCTGAATGAAGAAACTTCACTCTTGAATAATTCTTCAACAACTTTTTTGTTTTCTTTACCTGTATAAGGGTTGTAGTAAGGATTGTATTTTTCATTACCAACTGTCATGTATGAGTTTAAGAAATCAATAACAACAGAAACACCATATTTTTCTTCTAAAGAATTATATAAGAATTCTGCTGTGATTTCATAAGTTTCACCATCAACAACAACAGAAGCTACAACATCTTTTTTATTTTTCTTAGAGTTTTCATATACTTTATAGTCTGATTGAGATTTCTTTAATGTTGTTTCATAGAAATAAGTGTAATCATAATCATAGATTGCTTCTAAGTATTTGTCATAGATTTTTAATTGTGCATCTTGACGTCTTTGGTAAATCATATCACTAGCATTATTATCAGTTCTTAATTCTTCTAATAATTTTGCTTCGATTTCAGCTTTAACAGATTCTAATTCAGGAGCTTCAACTTCTGCAAATTTAACTGCTAAGAAGCAGAAGTTAGTGCCTTTAATAGGAGTAACAGTATAACTATTATAGAATTCTGTATATCCATTGTTATCAACGATAGGTTTTAATGAACCACCAGAAGCTTTTAAACTAGATGCTAATTTAGAATCAATAGCACTTAATTCAGATGCTTTCCAAACAAATTGAGAGAATTTATTAGGTTCTTTATCACCTTCAAAACTATCCATAAATTCAGTAGTTAAAGTATATTTTGATAAAACTTTAACATCGTTAACTTTGATTTCGTCATCTTTACCAGTTTCAGAAACTTCAGATTTGCCTTCAACTTCGATTTCTTTTGAATAAGTTTCTTTATCGCTTACTTTTAAAGTTAAAGTTGCAGATAAATCGAAACTACCTTTTGTACCATTTTCTGAAGATACAGTTGATAATACATTTTCATTTAATGCAACATAATCATTATTTGCAATTTGCCATTTAATTTCAACATTTAATTCTTCATTACCAACAAGTTTGATTGTAGTTGGAAGAGTAACTTTAGTAAATACAACTAAATCTTCTAATTCTGCTTCTAAATCGTGTACAGCTTCATTGAATGCTGCATTGTAGTTTGCAGATTTATCAAGATCTTTAGTAATATCAATAATGTTTTGAGGTTTGCCATTTTCATCAGCATTATAGTAACCTAATACTTCATTGTACATATTGTAGAAAATAGTTAATACTTCTTCATTAGAAAGTCTAAATGATTCTTTAGTTTCAGTATTTACATTATGACTATTATTATTGTAGTCATATGAACTATTCATCCAACCTAATTTGTTAATATTAGAAGAAGATTGAGTGTTAACACCATGCTTTTTCATCATTGCATAAGCTTCAGCTTCAGTTGCAAAAGGAATGATTAAAGCATATGTAGTTGCTTCATATTCAGCTTCATATTTTTCTTTTAATGTTTTTTCATCAAATAAAACAGAAGTATCTTCTAATTTCTTTTCTTCGTTTTCTCTGATCTTATTGTTTTTCCATTGTTCTACATAAGCATCTTTTGCCCAGTTTGTACGAACAAATTGTAAACGATAATGTTCAATAACTTTTTCCCAAACTGTAGAAGTTGTGTTAGTTACTTTGCAGATTTCTTTGATTTCAGCTTCAGTAGAACCACCAATTTGTTCATCAGTTAATAAATTATTCATTTTTAATGAATCAATTAACTCATCCCAAATTTTTTGGTTTTCTTCAGTATCTTTAAGTTCGCTTACAGATTCTAAACCAAATAAACTATCAACAATAAAGTCAATTATTTCTTTATTTGTTTCTTCGTTTTTAGATTCTTCAATTTCTTTAGCGTAAAGTTTTAAATCAATTAATCTAATTAATTCTGCAGCCCCATAGTCGATCTTCATATTTGTATAAAGTTCGTCTTTAGTGATTTGCATTTCTTCATGTGTGAAATAAACGTCTTCAGCGCCTTTAAATGATGGTTTTCTATCATTTGAGTTAGATACAAGAATTACTACTAATCCAACAACAAAGATTAATAAAACAGCACTGAAAACAGGAACTATGCTCAATAACAGATTTCTAACTGTTTTAGGAGCAGAGCTTGTTTTTTGCTTTTTACTCATATTTTTTTCCTTTCTTTTGTATAAAATATATTTGTTTTCAAACATTATTATTTTACCATTTTTCACTTAAAAAAACAAATAATAAAGTAGGTAAAACCTGGCAAAATTGCTAAAAAATGAGCATTAAAATTTTAATGTGAAATCAATGTGAAATTAATATAAACGAATTATGGGCAATTGTAATTATCAATTTATTTTATACCTGCGTATGATAAAATGTATAAAGAAAGGGGGAACATCATGAATCAAGGTCGTACAGAATATGGGTATGCATTTATTTTAGTTTTATTTATATTACTTGTAATTATTGGTGCATGTTGGGCGTTTTAAACAAAACAAAAACAAGTCTCGTAAAGAGACTTTTTTGTTTTTATTCGGTTCTTATTTTATTTTACTTTTACTATAAATTATGATATAATAAGATGAAATAATATCGAGTATTAATATATCAAAAAGGATATAAAAGGATAACATTATGAAAGTAGTTATTTTAGGAAGTGGTTCTAAAGGGAACTGTACATATATTGAAACGAAATCAAAAAAGATACTAATAGATGCAGGTTTGAGTTTGCTTCAAATTAGATCAAGACTTGCTCAAAATAATATTGTTTTTAGTGGAGTTGATTTAGTTTTAATTACACATGAACATATTGATCATATTAAATATCTTTCATCTATATTAGTTAAAACAAATGCGACTCTATGTATTCATGAAGATACATATCACGAATGTAATAGAAGATTAAGTGGCGCTTTAACATATGCAAAGACTCATTTTATACAAAAAGATAAAAGATATACAATTGATGAATTATCATTTATTCCAATGGAACTTTCACATGATGCAACAAATTGTTTTGGATATATTTTAAAAGAAGAAAGTTCTGAATGTGATAACATTACATATGCTTCTATTACTGATACAGGTTATGTTCCAAATAAATACTATAATATTTTATCTACAATTAAGGTTGTTTTGTTAGAATCTAATCATGATGTTCTAATGCAAAAAAGAAGTGGAAGGCCTTGGATACTAATTAATCGTGTTTTATCTCAAAAAGGTCATTTATCTAACGAACAATGTGTAGAAGTACTTTCAAAGATTGTTACAGATAAAACAAAAAAGATTATTCTTGGGCATATTAGCGAAGAATGTAATATTCCAAAACTTGCACAAGATACAGTAAGAAATGCTTTTAATAATCAACTTCCATTTATACTTGAAGTTGCAATGCAACATGAACCACTAGAAATTATAGAGGTGGAAAAATGTTAAAAATTGTTTGTGTTGGAAAGATAAAGGAAAAGTATTTAACAGATGCATTTTCTGAATATGAGAAAAGAATATCTGTTTTTCAAAAGTTAAAAGTAGTCGAATTAAAAGAATCAAATAATAAAGATTTAAAGCATAATATTGAAGAAGAGGGAAATTCAATATTAAATGCAATTAGTCAAGATGAATATGTTATTACTCTTGAGATTTTAGGCCAAATGTTAGATAGTGTAGAACTTTCAAACAAAATTTCAAAACTTCAAACATATGGAAAGTCAAATATCACCTTTGTAATAGGGGGATCTTATGGACTAAGCGAATCTGTTAAGAAAAGAAGTGATTATGCACTTTCTTTTTCGAAGATGACTTTCCCTCATCAATTAATGAGAGTTATATTAATAGAACAAATATATCGTGCGTTTACAATTATTAATAATAAAGAATATCATAAGTAAGGAGAAAAAAGTATGGAAATTTTAAATGCAATTATTAATATCTTATTTTTATTAATAACTTTTGGTTTTTTATGCCTTTATGTTGTTAGTTTAATCTTAAATATTGTTAGAGCAAGTAAAGCTTTAAACAAACTTAAGAAAAATCCAAAAACTATTAAAGCTACTGTTACTGAAGTAGTTCAAGAAAAGAGTAATGTACATATTAAGTTTAAATATGTATCACCTGAAAATCGTCAATTATTTAATGATATGATTACTTTAAGTAAATCAGCCTTTAAAGATCAATATTATGTGGATCAAGAAATTGAATTAATCTATCCAGATACTAAAGATCAAAAGAGAGTATATTACTTCCCAAGATTTATCAATGATCAAAAAAGAAGAATTGAAGCAGGGCCATTATTTACTGATATTTTAATTTGTCTTGCAGGTGCTGGTATTTTTGGATATACACTTGTTGCAATGATTATTTTACCTGACAGCTGGACTGGTAAAATTGCATTAATTGATTCTAATTCATCTTTCTTTGGTGCTCAAGAAGCAACAGAACCAACAGGTATTTTTAATATGTTTACTTTAATAATTATGTTAGTAATCTACTTCATGTTATTTAGTTATGTATTAGAAAGATTAATTTCTGCAAGTGTGGAACATACTCATAATTATTTAAAACTTTGTGGTGTTATGACAACTGCTAAAGTTGTAACATATAAGTTTGGACGTTCTAAAGATGCTAAAGGTAATAAAGAAGCACAACTTAAAATTGAGTTTTATGATAATGGTGAATTAATTCAAACTAATTTAAATTCACACCTTTATTCAGAAACTGAAGAAGAATATATTAAAATTTTATACGATCCAAAACACCCTAAAACAACTGTATATATGAGATAGGAGCAAATATGGAAAAGTTTAAACTAGTATCACAATTTAAACCTTTTGGCGATCAACCTGTCGCTATTGATAAACTGGTAAATAATATTAATTTAGGCATCAAAGAACAAACTCTTTTAGGTGCAACTGGTACTGGTAAAACTTTTACTATTGCAAATGTTATTGAAAGAGTAAATAAACCAACAATTGTACTTGCACACAATAAAACACTAGCCGGACAATTATATGCAGAACTTAAAAGTTTCTTCCCGGAAAACAGAGTAGAATATTTCATTTCATACTATGATTACTATCAACCAGAGGCATATGTTCCTAGTAAAGATATGTATATTGAAAAAGATTCATCTATAAACGATGAAATTGATGAAATGAGACATGCTGCTACAGCTAGTATATTAGAACGTAAAGATACAATAATTGTTGCAAGTGTTTCTTGCATTTATGGCATTGGTGATCCTGATGATTATAAAAATTCGATGTTAACACTTAGAGTTGGTCAAATAATAAAAAAAGATGACTTACTAGAAAAACTTGTTAATATGCAATTTTCAAGAAGTATGATTGAATTTGATCGTGGGATGTTTAGAACACGTGGAGATAATATTGATATCTTACCTACATATGATAGTAAAGAGGGTATTAGAATATCAATGTTTGATGATGAAATTGAAAAGATTTCAAAATTTGATGTTGTAACAGGAAAATCAACAAAAAGTCAAAATGTTATTTCAATTTTCCCTGCAACACACTTTGTTTTAAATGAAGAAAAACGCTTAGAAGCTTTAAGAAGAATAGAAGAAGAATTAAAGAATCAAATTGATTACTTTACAAATAAGGGTCAGTTACTTGAGGCTGAGCGTATTAAACAACGTACAAACTACGACTTAGAAATGCTTAAAGAAATTGGTTCATGTAGTGGTGTTGAAAACTATTCTCGTCATTTATCTTTAAGAGGCGAAGGTGAAACTCCTTCTGTATTACTTGATTTCTTTGGCGATGACTATTTAATGATTATTGATGAATCACACGTTACACTTCCTCAAGTTAGAGGCATGTATAATGGAGATAGAAGTAGAAAGCAAACATTAGTAGATTATGGATTTAGACTTCCTTCTGCACTTGATAATAGACCTCTTAACTTTAGTGAATTTGAAAAGAAAATTAATCAAGTTATATATTGTAGTGCAACACCAGGTGATTATGAGTTAAATCGTTCAGTTGAAATTGTTGAACAAATTATTAGACCTACAGGTCTTCTTGATCCAATTGTTAAAGTAAGACCAACTAAAAACCAAATTGATAGAATAGTAGAAGATATTAAAAAACAAAATGAATTAGGTGAAAAAACATTAATTACAACTCTAACAATCAAAATGAGTGAAGATTTAACCGACTACTTAAAAGAGGCCGGAATAAAGGTTGCTTATCTGCATTCTGAGATTAAAGCCTTAGAAAGATTAGAAGTAATTAGAAAACTAAGAAGTGGTGTTTATGATGTAATCGTAGGTATTAATCTTCTTAGAGAAGGACTTGATATTCCCGAAGTTAGTTTAATTTGTATATTGGATGCAGACAAAGAAGGATTCTTACGAAGTGAAAGATCTCTTATTCAAACAATTGGACGTGCTGCTAGAAATTCTAATGGACGTGTAATAATGTATGCAGACCATATGACAGATTCAATGCAAAAAGCTATTGATGAAACAAACAGAAGAAGAAATATTCAAGAAAAATACAACGAAGAACATGGCATTACGCCAAAAACAATTATTAAAGAAATTACAAATCCAATTAATATTTCAACGAAAGAATCAGGATTTGATTTGGGTGTTGTAGAATCTACAAAAGTTAATGAAATGAGTACAGTCGAAAAGAATAAACTAATAAATACGCTTGAAAAACAAATGAAGAAAGCAGCTCAAGAACTTAACTTTGAAGAAGCTATGATGTTACGTGATATGATCCTTGAATTAAAGGTGGAAACAAATGAAAAAAAATCAAAATAAGAAAAATATAAAAGTTATTCTTGGCTTATCAGGTGGTGTTGACAGTGCATCTTCATTAATAAAATTAATTGAAGAAGGATATGATGTTGAAGCAATGTTTATGCGAAACTGGGATTCAGCAGCAAACAATGATTATCTTGGTAATCCAACAATCAACGAAGATGTTTGTCCTCAAGAAAAAGACTATATGGATGCATTAAGTGTTGCAAATAAACTTGGTGTTAAACTTCATCGTGTTGATTTTGTTGAAGAATATTGGAACGATGTGTTTGAGCATTTCTTAGAAGAATATAGAAGAAACAGAACGCCAAACCCAGATATTGCTTGTAATAAGTTTATAAAGTTTAAAAGCTTTTTAGATAAAGCAAAAGAACTTGGAGCTGACTATATTGCAATGGGACATTATGCAAGAGTAATTCACTCTGATAAACATTATCTGTTAAGAGGGCTTGATGCAAATAAAGATCAAACATACTTCTTATCGGGTTTAACAAGTGAACAATTAAAATATGCATTATTCCCAATCGGAGAAATGGAAAAACCTGATGTTCGTGCACTTGCAACAAAGTACGATTTAGATGTTGCAAAGAAAAAGGATTCAACTGGTGTATGTTTCATCGGTGAAAGAAACTTTAAAGAGTTTTTGTCAAACTACATTCCTGCTAAACCTGGTAACATGGTTACAGTTGATGGAGAAGTGGTTGGACGTCATGATGGCGTAATGTATTATACAATTGGTCAAAGAAAAGGACTTGGTATCGGTGGGCCAGGAGAAGCTTGGTTTGTCGTTGGTAAAAACGCTCAAAAGAATGAGCTTATTGTTGGCCAAGGCGATATGCAAGATATGCTATTTGCTAATCGTGTAATCTTAACAGATGTCAATATTATTAATAATGATATAGAAGAAGGCGAACATATTACAGCTAAATTTAGATATCGTCAACCTGATGTTGGAATTACAGTACATTTCTTAAGTGATAATAAAGTAGAAGTAATAACTGATGTTCCAACAAAGGCAATTACACCAGGTCAAGCATGTGTATTCTATAGAGGAGAATACTGTCTTGGTTCTGGTACCATTGATGAAGTATATATGAATGACATAAAACGTAATTACTAGAGGTGAATAAATGGAAAAGATCAACGGAACAATCGTTAGAATTAATTATTATAATAAAGACAACGGTTATACCGTTGGTCTTTTAGAAATTGACTATAGTGATAAAACAATTGCTCAAAAGAAAAACAAATTAATTGGTAATACCTTAACAATAGTTGGTACATTTGATAGAAAACCTGTCGAAGATGAAGAATACGAACTAACAGGTGCGTTTGTTAAAAATAAAAATTATGGACTTCAATTTGCTTTTGAAACTTTTGCTAGAAAAGAATTTGCAAGTGCATATGGTATTATGAGTTACTTATCAAGTGATTTATTTCCTGGTGTGGGAATAAAGGCTGCTAAAATTGTTATCGAAACACTTGGACTTGATGCAATATCAAAAATCAAGGAAAACCCAGATGTATTAGATGGGGTAGATATTACACTAAAACAAAAAGAAATAATTAAAGAAGGAATAAAATCGGATTTAATTAGTCAAGAAGCAACAGTTTTCTTCTTAGAAAATGGTATTACTTTAGATACAGCACATAAAATAATATCGATATTTGGATCTGAAGTTATTAATATGGTAAAAGAAAATCCTTATATAATTATGGACCATGTTGAACGTTTCGGCTTTAAGAAAAATGATATTTTTGCATTAAAACTAGGTGTAAAGAAAACTGATAAGATTAGATTAAAAGCTCTTGTTTGTTATATTTTAAAAGAACTGATCTATAATTCTGGCAACAGTTTTGTTGAAAAAGGGATACTGTACGAACGTGTTGTTAGCTTTTTAGAAGAAGAAGTTGAAGCAAAATTCTTTGAAAATATTTTAGAAGATTTGAAAATAGAATCAAAAATTTATATTGATGTTATCAACAATGAATCAATGATTTTTGACTATACACTTTATAAAGAAGAACTTGAACTTGCACAAACAATTACAAAACTAATTACAAAAGAAAATACAAATCCACAATATACACCGGAAGAAATCGCTAAGCAATTCAATAAAGTTAAGAGTGAATCTCACCTTGATTTTAACGCTGAACAAGAAAAAGCTATTCTTTCTGCCTTCACAGAACCGCTTGTAATTGTTACAGGTGGACCGGGAACTGGTAAAACAACGATAGTTCATGCAATAATAAATTTATATTTAAAGTTAAATAATGATTCAACAAGTCTTGCAAATGAAATTGCATTACTAGCTCCAACTGGTCGTGCAGCTAAAAGACTAAAGGAAACTACACTTATGCCATCTCAAACTATTCATAAATTCTTAGGATATATGGGCGGTAATAAGTTTACTTTTAATAAATATAATAAAACAAGTGCAAGGTTAATTATTATAGATGAAGCTTCAATGATGGATTTATCACTTGCACATCGTTTATTTACTTCAATGCATCCTGATGCAAGAGTAATTATCGTAGGAGACGTAGACCAATTACCATCTGTTGGGCCTGGTCAAATATTAAAAGATTTAATTAATTCTAAAGAGATTAAAACAATCAGACTTACAAAAATCCATAGACAAGCAGAAGATTCATCAATCGTTAAACTTGCTCATAGTATTAATGAAGGAATTGTTCCAGAAAATATTTTTGAAAAAAGAAGTGATAGAAACTTTATTCAAACCGATAATGAACACATTATGCCACTTCTTGTTGATCTTGTTAAAAGAGCAGTCGAAAAGGGTAAAGATATTCAAAAAGATATTCAAATTCTTGTTCCAATGTATAGAGGCGTTGCTGGGATTAACGAAATTAATAATCAAATTCAAGAACTTGTAAATCCTTCAAAAGGTGAACTTGAAGAAATAAAACATTTAGGTAGAACCTTTAGACCAAATGATAAAGTAATCCAACTTGTAAATAGAGCTGATAAAAATATTATGAATGGTGATATTGGTGAGGTATTAACTATTAAATATAAAAACTCAAAACCATCTGGATTATCAGTAATGTTTGATATCGGAATAATTGAATATGAACTAGAAGAACTAGAAGATATTGCACTTGCTTATGCGGTAAGCGTACATAAAGCTCAAGGTTCAGAATTTGACATTGTAATAATGCCAGTTAGTACAATGCACTTTGTTATGCTAAAACGTAAGCTTATCTATACTGCAGTTACAAGAGCTAAGAAATCACTTATCTTGATAGGCGATGTTAAAGCTCTTCAAATGGGCGCAACTAGAATTGAAGCAAATCGTAATACAATTCTAAAAGATAAGATTATTGAATATCTTCACGATAATAGTATTTTAGATAAAGATCAAGAAAAGAATATTGACATTATTGATTCCGAAAGTGCTTTTGATACAATCGGCGAAAAAGATTTTGGAAAGCTTTCAATAAGTGACTTCGAATAATGTCATAAATTGTCAATTATAAAATATAAAAATCACCTTATACTATAAGTACATAAGGTGATTTTTACTTTAGTTTGTTAACTTGAAAGACCTAACACCTTATGAAAAATCAAAGAGGTGCATTTATGTTTAGAAATGTTTTTGCAGAACCAATGAAGATTACTACCGCTTATGCATTAGGCGGTTTAACAGTACTTGGAATTTGGATGCTAATGAACCGTCAAGCAGTTATGAAAAAAGGCAAATGCTTGATGCAAGAAGGATTAAATATGATGGATAATGTAGGCCATCAATGTAAAACCGATAGTCAAAATACATGTTGCGCCGAATAGTTTCATACTTTTTAGTATGAAACTTTTTTATGTAACAAAACTAAATAGATGGATAAAATAATATATGAGGTGGTTTTTATAAAAACTAAAACAAAAGTATATTTTTTATTATCGTTTGTTTTATATTTAATTGTACTTGTTTGGGTGGTATTATTAAAATATAGTGATATTGATTCATTAGAAGATAATTATCATATTTTAAAGAATATGGGAATTATTGATAGGTTATTATTATTTATTGTACCTTTTAAAAGTTTTGACTTTAGAGATATCTTATTAAATATCATATTATTTATACCATTTGGGTTTTTGATATTATTTTTAAAAGAAGATTTAAAAATATATCATATATTACTAATTGGTTTTGAAGCTTCATTTTGTTTTGAAGTTATTCAATTATTGACACTTTTAGGAGGCTTTTCAACAAGCGATATAATATCTAATATCTTAGGAACTGTTTTTGGATTTATATTATTTAAAATAATAATTTCTAAAGAAAGCAAAAAAAATATGTTTGTTGCAAACATGTTTGTAATGATTTTATTAATTCCTTTTTCTTTATTTGCAATAAGCAGTTTTATTAAGTATTTTAGTTTTTATTATGATTTAGTTTTTAAAATATTATAGTAACAAATGGAATTTTAAACACCTTTACTAAATATTAGGTAGAGGTGTTTTATGAAATATATAAAAGTATTAATTCTATTGTTATTAACATTAATATTATCTAGCTGTAAAGAAGAAATTACATTTAAAGAAAGTAGCATAATTACTTCTAGGAATGACCTGATTATTGAAATAAAAGGAGAAGTAATATATCCAGGTATTTATACCTTAGAAGAAGGTGCTTTATTAATTGATGCTATAAAACTTGCGGGGGGATTTAGCCCATACGCAGATACTAGTAATATAAATTTAGTATCAATAATATCTAATAATCAGTTAATAATTATTCCCAAAAAAGATGAAAACACTAATTCTTCAACTTATATTTCCAACTTAATAAATATTAATAAAGCAAGTCTCGATGATTTAATGACGCTACCGGGAATTGGGGAAAGTAAAGCAAGAAAAATAATAGATTACAGAAATCAAATTGGTAGATTTAGTAATATCGAAGAGCTTAAAAAAGTAAATGGTATAAGCGATATAGTATATGAAAAAATTAAAGAGATGGTTTGCGTTTAATAATTTAAAAGGTAATCTGTTTATTATAGGTCTATCTATTATTCTTTTGTTTTTGTTTTTTAATACCTATAATATAATAATTCTTTTTTTACTTATTGCTTTATTAGTATATGCTTTAATAAAACATAAAGTATTATTTATTATTACTTTAATTATTACTCTGGTGCTATCTAGTATATATATATCAAAATGTATAATTTATAATATGGCTCCTACAACAATTAATAAAAAACTTATTGTAGACAAGGTTAGAAATGAAGAAAACTATCAATATGTCCTGTTTAAAGATGGTATCTATAAATATATATACTATAACAAAGATGAATACTTTAATGTAGGAGATATATATTATATTAATGCAAAAGTTATAAAACAAACAAAGGAACATACTCCCAGGAGGGTTTAATTATAAGAAATATCTTAAATATCAAAATATTATAGGACTTCTTGATGTAACTAGTATTAAATATATATCTGGAGGATTTAGTTTAAGCTGTGTTAATGCATATTTAAACAAATACTACGATAGATATTTTAAAAATAGCGAAATTATAAAAGCTCTTGTTATTGGTGTAAAAGATGATATACCTGAAGAACTTTCAACTAATATTAAAAATGTTGGAATAAGTCATTTGTTTGTTGTATCGGGATTACATGTAGGAATTATTACAGGTATTCTTGAAAACATTCTAAAAAAAATACCACTAAAAGAAAATAAGAAACGTTTTATTATTTACTTATTTCTTGGTGGTTATTTAGTAATAACAAATTTTATGGTATCAGTTTTAAGAGTTAGTTTTGCATATATCTTGAAAAATATTATTAAAAATGAAACAACATCTCTAGATAAAATAATTATCAATATGATTATTGTCTTAATTATTAATCCTTTTTTTGCTTTTCAGTATAGTTTTATTTTAACGTATTTAATTTCAACAATGATAATAATAATTAATCCAATATTAATAAATAAGAAAAATATATTTGTTTACATATTAAATAATATTATTATAAGTTGTTTAAGCGTTATTATAACTTTGCCTATAGTGGTTAATATAAGTAGTAGTATTAATTTATTAAGTATCATTTATAATATTTTCTATATACCTTTTGTTAGTTATATTGTTTTACCAATATCGTTGATAATAAGCTTCTGTCCTTTCTTAGAAAACTTCGTAGGATTTATATATATCTTTTTTTCATCTTCAATTAATTTTTTAGGGAGAATAAACTTTTTTACATTAATAGTCCCTTCTCTTAATACGATTTCAATGCTTGCTTATTATATTATTCTTTTTTTAAGTGTTTATTGGTTAGAAAATAAAAAAATATATCTTTTAATTTTTCCGCTTTTATTTTTAGTTTGCTGGTATTATAAAGCAAATATTGATATCTATGATAAAGTAGTGTTTTTAGATGTAGCTGAAGGTGATGCAACTCACATAAAGACTGCATTTAATAAAAGTAATATAATAATTGATACAGGAATTGATACAGATGATTCCGTAGTAAGTTATTTGCAAAAACAAGGTATTAGAAAAATAGATTTAATTATAATTTCTCATGGTGATAGCGATCATAATGGTAATTTAGAAAAACTAATTAATAACTTCGATGTAAGGTGTGTTGTATTAAGCGTATATGATTTAAATACTTATAATATTTTAAAGAAAAATAACTTTAATAAATATAAACTTGTTAAAAGAGGAACTATTTTTTCTGTTGAAAATATTCGTTTTGATGTTATTTGGCCTGAGTATAATATGAATGATGTAAATAATAATAGTCTTGTTTTTAAAATGTATTTAGATGATGTTTCTTTTCTTTTTACTGGGGATATTGAAAAACAAGCTGAAGAAGGACTGCTAAAGCTTGAAAATAGGATTGATACCAATATACTTAAGATTGCACATCACGCATCAAATACATCGACAAAAGAAAAATGGTTAGAGTTAGTAAGTTTTGATATTGGCGTTGCAATGTGTGGAAGCAAAAATACTTTTGGTTTTCCAAACGTATATACGAAGATGCGTCTTAAAAACTATGAAGTCTATTATACAATAGATAAGTATACAATTACGTTTTATAAAACATTTTTCACAAAGAAATTTAGAGTTAAATTTCAAATTGATGGCTAAATTAATGTTCTTTTTACTTTACCTTTTAATATTATTATGATATAATATATGCGTTAATTCGTGGAGGTGTAATAATGGCAAACATTAAACAACAAAAGAAACGAGATATTACTAATAACAAAAAAAGATTAATGAATGCATCTTTCAATTCATCTTTAAAATCAGCTGTTAAAGCTTTCGAAGCTGCAGTTGCAGAAGGTGACAAAGCAAAAGCTACAGAAGCTTATAGTTTTGTTTGTAAGAAATTAGACAAATCAATTTCTAAAGGTGTTCATCACAAAAATTATGTTGCTAGACAAAAATCTCGCTTAGCAGGTCATTTAAATACTTTAGCATAAAAAGAGTCAGAAAATGACTCTTTTTTTATTTAAAAGTCTTTGGTTGTAATTTTATTAATCTTTGTGGTATAATTAAACAAAGAGAGGGAATATATGAAATTTAGTGAATTAAAAAGACAAGACTTATATGCAGGCCCTAAAAAACAAAATGGCATTGTAAAATTTATATTGACAACTGCAACTAAAATTGTTTATGGCGGCGACAAAGTAAAATATGTTTATGAAAGAATGGATCATCCAGATTTTGAAGAACCACATATTGTTCTTTGTAATCATATGAATCGTTTAGATTTTCTATTCTTAACATCAAAACTTCGTAGAAAAAGAAAATTTAATTATGTAATTTCAATAGATGGTGTAATGGATGCTGATGTAACAATATTCTTACAAGAATTCATCATGAGAAATTATGGAGCAATTATTAAACGTAAGTTTACAAATGATTTAAGATTAGTAAAAAATATTAAAAAATCTGTTAAAGAATTAAAACAAGATATGATAATGTATCCTGAGGCAAGATATACATTAGAAGGTCGTTTATCTTTGTTACCTGAATCATTAGGAAAAATGATTAAGTTATTTGGTATTCCTGTAGAAACATGTACAATGCATGGTAACTATATTAGAACACCACAATGGCATAAAAGAAAAATAAAAGATAAATTTCCACTTGTTGCAAATATTAAAGGTCTGCTTACAAAAGAAGAGATTGCATCTCTTTCAATTGAAGAAATTAATACAAAGATTAAAGAAGCACTATACTTTAATGAATATGATTTTGTTAAAGAACAAAGAATTAAAATCACTGATGAAAGACGCGCGGAAGGTTTGCATAGAATATTATACCAATGCCCATGTTGTGAAAAAGAATTTAGTATGGCATCTGGTGAAACTTCTATTTGGTGTAAAGAATGTAATACTAAATGGAATTATAATGAAGATGCAACTTTAAGTTGTATAAATAAAGAAGATTCATTTACAAGCGTTACTGACTGGTTTGACTGGGAAAGAGCAAATGTAATTAAGCAAATTGAAGAAGGTACATATCACTTTGAAGATGATGTGAATGTATATGGACTTCCAAATACAAAAAAATGGATAAAACTGGGGCGTGGAAAACTTATTCATGACATCAATGAAGGGCTTCATTTAGTATACAATGATGGAGAAAAAGACGTTGATGTAATTAGAAAACCAATTGAAATGAATAGTTGCCACATTGAGTATGATTATCGTAAATGTGGAGATTGTTTAGATATATCGACTGACAATGATACATTCTTTGTTAATCCAGTTAATTTTGATAATGTATTAACAAAATTCCATTTTGCGACTGAAGAAATATATAAATATCATAAAAATAAAATTAAAAAATAATAATGAAACAGGAGAATTGAAATGAAAAAAGTAAGCTTAATTTTATGCTTAATTATGCTAGCTGTAACATTATGTGCTTGTAATGGTAATAACGAACCACATAAACATAGTTACGCTGAGCAAAAAGTTGATCCAACATGTACAGAACAAGGATACACAAAATATACTTGTGAATGCGGAGAAACTTATGATGATAATTATGTTAAAGCATTAGGTCACTCATTTGGAGAATGGGTAGAAACTAAAGCTCCAACAGAAGAAGCTGAAGGCGAACAAGAAAGAGTTTGTGAATGTGGAGAAAAAGAAACAAAGAAGATAACAAAACTTCAACACACTCATGAATTCGTTGATAATGTAGTAGAACCAACATGTACAACAAAAGGTTATACTGAACATGCATGTCGTTGTGGAGAATCATATAAAGATAATTATGTTAGTGAACTTCCACATGAATATAAAAGTGTTGTAGTAGAACCTACATGTACAGAAAAAGGATATACTTTATATACTTGTGAATGTTCTGATTCTTACAAAGACAAAGAAGTAGCTGAATTAGGACATGACTTTGGTGAATGGAAAGTTGTTAAAAAAGCTACACCTGAAGCTGAAGGGTTAAAAGAAAGATCTTGCCACTGTGGAGAAAAAGAAACTGAAGCTATTCCTTATGTTGAAGATAAAGTAGCACCAGTTATTGACTTTGGTAGTGATAATAGTGTTAAATTAAATACATTCAAGAAATTTGATCCACTTGAAGGCGTAACTGCATATGATGAAATTGATGGTAACTTAACTGACAGTATCATTGTTGAAGGTGAAGTTGATAACGAAACTCGTGGAACTTATATTTTAACTTATCGTGTAAGTGACTTAAGTGGTAATGAAACTGTTAAAGAAAGAAGAGTAGATGTAATCTGGGATTATGTAACAAGTTTTATTGGTCATGGTGGTTCTTACTATGGTGTTATGAACTCTGAAGAAGCTATTCTTTATGCAGCAAGCGTATTAAAATACCAAGCAATTGAAATTGACGTTAAAGTTACAAAAGATGGTGTATTTGTATTAAGTCATGATAACACATTTGGTGGAGTAACAATTGCATCTACAAACTATGCTGATTTAAAAGATGTTGTACACACAACTACTAAATCTGGTAGTGGAACATATCCATTATTACATGGTGAGTTTGAAGGTAATAAAGTTTACAAATCAACAATTTGTACTTTAGAAAGATATCTAGAAATTTGTAAAGAATATGGTGTTCGTCCTGTAATTGAACTTAAATCAGGTACTGGTTTAACAAACTCTGACCAATCAAATATGGGAAGACTTATGAAAACAATTGAAGATGCAGGTTTAATTGATGAATGTATTTTATTAGCTTCTGCATATAATTGTTTAATTTGGACAAGACAAAATGGATATGCAAACGTTGAATGTCAATATTTAGTAGACTCTTGTGCTAGCCAAACATATTTAGATAGATGTCTTCAATACGATTTAGATATTAGCATTTGTGTAACTTATGGTAATGGTCAAACTGAAAATACTCCAGAATGGATTGCTAAATATCAAGCAGAAGGAATTAAGGTTTCTACATATACATTTACACAATATACAGATTATAAAGATGTACAAAAATGGATCGACCTTGGTGTTGACTTTGTAACTGTTGACTGGCATACAATGTCCAAATTAAAACACTATGAAACTGGTGAAGGAGAAATCTATACTGTTTCATTCGTTGACCAAAACGATAACTTAATTAAAGAAGTATACGTTAAAGAAGGTAAAACTGCTGGTGCTCCTAAAGCTCCTAACGTTAAAGGATATAAATTTGTTGGTTGGGATAAAGATCTTAAAAATGTTACAAGCGATATGACAGTTAAAGCTGTTTATGAAATTGATAAATATACAATTTCATATAACGCTAATTTAGATGTTATATCTGAAAAAACATTTGCAACAAAAGAAGATTTCGTAAATGCTTTCTATACTGATTTCTTTAACTGGCTTGTTGCAAACAAAGACAATATTGAATATATTTCAGAAGCAAATGGTGTATATACAGTTAAGAGAAATACAACTTCTAATGGTACTGCAACATTCTCTACAGTAGATGAGTTAAAAGCATTAGACTTATATGTATTTGAAAGTGCTTTATCTTCACTAATTTATAAACCAATCTCTGGAACTAACTCAGAAGATTATATTCCAGAAGTCGATGAAGCATATTTCTTAAACTCTGAACCATATCGTACTAAATATATTGGAATGAATGCATATTTATTAAATGCTATGAATACAAGCTATAGTGGTTATTCTAAGACATTTAGTCAAGCATCTAATAACCGTGTTCAAATTTTCTTTAGATTCCATCAATGGGCAAAAGGAACTAATATTACAGCTTTCAATTCATATCCATCATACTTTGAAATATCAGAATATGAAGGTGAAATTACTCTTCCATCTGTAAGTGAATATACAGTAGTAGATGAAATTATATTAGAAGATGCTAAAACTGAAGGTAAAGTATTTGTTGGTTGGTATTTAGAAAAAGAATGCATCAATAGAATTGGTAAAATCGAAAAAGGTACAACAGGCAATATTACTTTATACGGTAAATGGGAATAAAAAAAGACCTATTAACTCTATTTAAGAGTTAATAGGTTTTTATATTTCTAGTAAAAATAATTCGATTCCAGTATTCTTATCTATTTGGCCACTCTTTATTTTAAAATCAAGTTCAGCAAGTTTATTTACGTTTTCTTCTAAGTCTTCCATTTTAAATGACTTTGCATCTTTTACAACATAATATGCTCTACCAGATGAGATACCATAGAACTTTGCTATATCGTTTTGACTATACCCTTTTTTAAGAAGTCTTGAAGTTGTTAGTAAATCTTTGAATGTTGATGAAATTAAAGATATAATCCCCATAACATCTTTAGTGTTGCTTGCAAGCTTATTATAAATTTCATTTACTTTAACACTATCACGTTTAATAATTTCTTTTATTAAATTATAAACTTCTTTATTGATATCTTGAGAAATTAAAGTCTTAATATCAGAAGTAGTTATTACTCCCTCACTTGCGCCATATGCGATAAGCTTATCAATTTCATGTTCCATTCTTGATTGATCGTTATTTAAATACTCTAAGAATAAAGTTAATGCATCATCTTTAATCTCAACATTATTAAGTGCAAGAGTTCTAATAATCCAACCCTTAATTTCAATTTCTTCAGAATTGTCATAGTTAACTATGAAGGCAGTGTTTTTTAATACCTTGTACACTTCATTTGTATTTGAGATATTCATATTTGTTGCATCAATAAGTAAGATAGTTGTATCAAGTGGATTCTTTAAATATTTAATAAACTCTTTTACACTATTCTTTTCATCTTGATGAATATTCTTTAAAAAACGTGGTCTTCTTAAAATAATAATCTTTTGTTTTTCTAAAAAAGGAATTGTAAGAATATCATTTAAAACATGAGATAAAGGAGTAGACTCCATATCGTATCTAATAACTGATGTTTCTTTTGGATCGTATCCTTGAATGATGCGATTCATTCGGTTTTTAATAAATATTTCGGAAGTACCAGTGAATAAGTAGACTTGTTCGTCGTTTGGATTAATAGCCATAATTTCACCTCTTTGTTAATTCATTATATCATTTCTTAAAAAAAGATTAAAGTAAAAAGAAAATAAATAAATAATATTCCTAAAACCGGGAATTACTATCATGAGGTGAGATAATGAATGAATTTAGATATTCTGTAAGAACAGATCTTGCATATGATGAAAAAAATAAAGATAATAAAGTTCTAAATGAGGAAGTAGAAGTTATTGATAATATAAAAGTATATACTCATGTAATTGATGAATCTACATCTAAAGAAATCTGCAAGAATAAGGGAACATACCATACTATTGATTTAACGGATGTTGATATTGATGATACTGCCACATGTATCAAACTTGAAAAAGTTTTTGCAAGAGTCTTAATAAGAATGATTGAAAAAATGAATCTAAAAAATAAAAAATGCTTAGTCGTTGGCCTTGGTAATATGAATGTAACACCTGATGCACTTGGACCAAGTGTTATTGATAATATTATTGTTACAAGGCATCTTTATGAACTTGATAAAATAAGTGAAGGCTTTAGTAATGTATGTGCAATATCACCTGGTGTTATGGGTACAACAGGTATAGAAACATACGATATTATTTCATCAGTTGTTAAAAAGATTGATTGCGATTTTGTAATTGCAGTAGATGCTCTTGCAACTAGTGCTATTAAAAGAGTAAATAAAACAATCCAAATAACTAATAGTGGAATTAATCCAGGATCTGGTGTTGGGAACAAAAGAAAAGAATTAAGTAAAAAAACACTTGGCGTTCCTGTTATTGCAATTGGTGTTCCAACTGTTGTAGATTCAGTGACAGTAACATATGATATTATGGAACAGTTATTAATTCATTTAAAAAGAATTAATGAAGTAGAGTTTTTAGGAGAGTTTGGTTCTTTAGATGAAAATATGAAAAGAAGCCTAATCAAAGATATATTAGAGCCAAGTGGATATAATATGATGGTAACTCCAAAAGAAATAGACGAAGTAATTGGAGATCTAACAAAAATTATTGCAAATGGAATTGATTTATCTTTACATGAAGGTCTATTTAATGGATATAGTGAATAAGATTAAGTATGAGTAAAATAATACATTTCATTTATTTAATTGCAGGTATTTGTTTTGTTTGTTGTTTTGTCAAAACTTTTAATACATTTAATAAAATCACAACAGATGTAGATGAAAGCGTATATATATCTTTAGGAAATAAAGAATATGATAAAGATATAGTGATTAAATATTTTAAACAAATATTTAGATATATAATTTATTTTATTTACTTTTATGATATTGAAAATATGGATACGGTCAGAATATGAAAAAAGTAGCAAGTATACTATTTTTATTACTTGTTTTATTGGTGGGAATTAAAATAGGAAGTAGTAATGACATTAAAACTACGCCTAGTGATTTGTTTGAAGACGCAAAAGAAGAGTTTGAAGAAAATATTATTATCCCAGGCAATAATTATGAAAACATTAATCTTAAACCTAAAGAATATTTACCTAATAAAATAGCAAATAAAATAAGTGAATTATTAGAAAAATTAGCAGATAAAATAGCTTAGATTATTACTAAGCTATTTTTTATTTTCAAATATAATAGGTTGCAAAAAAACTAAAAATATGGTATAATAAATAAGAACTGGAGAAATAAAAATATGAAAAAAGAAACTCAGAAAAATAAAAAAGAAGTAAAAGAAATCGAACCAAAAAATAAAATTACAATGAATTTACCGAATAAATTAACATTATTAAGAATTATATTAGTTCCTGTTATTGTTGTTGTATATATGCTTTGTGCAAACCATGCTGATGTTTTTGCAAAGCCTGTGTTTAACTTTTTACCAACATTTACTATTTTAAACTGTATTATTTTAGTAATCTTTGGTATAGCAGCATTTACAGATTATTTAGATGGTGCAATAGCAAGAAAAAAGGGACTTGTTACAAACTTTGGTAAGTTTGCAGATCCTCTTGCAGATAAACTATTAGTGTATACTGTATTTGTATTAATGTTACATCAAAACTATTTAAATAAAACAACACTTACAAAAGATCCTGGAGATATTTTTGAATGGTGGATGTTAGTTGTTGTACTTGCACGTGAATTTATTGTTACAGGTGTAAGATATATGGCAGCAACTAATGGAACAGTTGTAGCTGCTAGTAAGCTTGGTAAAGCGAAAACAATTGCTCAATATATTGCAGTTATAGTTGTACTTGTATTCGGTGCAGCATCAACTGGTATGACAGAACTACATACTGCTTATATTGTAATATGTAAAATTGCCTTATTTGTTATGTTGGTATTAACTGTTATTAGTGGTGCCGATTACGTTATTAAAAACAAAGATGTATTCTACGATAAAAACACAAAGTAGATTTAATTAGGAGATATATATGGCTGAATCAAAAGTTAAACAAGTTAAAATGGAAGATATAGAAAACGAAAAGAAAAATAGCGAAAGAGAAAAAGCTTTAGCCGATGCTTTTAAAACTATCGAAAAAGCATATGGTAAAGGTTCAATCATGAAACTTGGTGATCAATCACTTGAAAAAATTGATGTTATTCCAAGTGGTTCAATTGCTCTTGACGTTGCTCTAGGTGCAGGTGGTTATCCTAAAGGAAGAATCATTGAAATCTATGGTCCTGAATCAAGTGGTAAAACAACATTTGCCCTTCATGCAATAGCAGAAGCTCAAAAAAATGGTGGGTATGCAGCATTCATTGATGCTGAACATGCACTTGATACAACATATGCAAAGGCATTAGGCGTTGATATTGATAACTTAATTTTATCTCAACCAGACAATGGTGAACAAGCTTTAGAAATCGTTGAAGCACTTGTAAGAAGTGATGCAATTGATATTATTGTTATTGACTCAGTTGCAGCTTTAGTTCCAAAAGCTGAAATTGAAGGCGATATGGGAAGTTCTTATATTGGTCTTCAAGCAAGACTTATGAGCCAAGCGATGAGAAAACTTGCAGGTATTATTAATAAAACTAAAACAGTTGCAATCTTTATTAACCAAATAAGAGAAAAAGTTGGTGTTTTATTTGGAAGCCCTGAAACAACAAGTGGTGGTCGAGCTTTAAAATTCTATGCAACTATCAGACTTGATATTAGAAGAGTTGATCAAATTAAACAAGGTACTGAAGCAATTGGTAATTTAGTAAGAGTTAAAGTTGTTAAAAATAAAGTAGCACCTCCATTTAAAACTGCTGAAATTGATTTAATTTATGGAAAAGGTATTTCAAGAGAAGGAGAAATTCTTGATATTGCATCTAACCTTGAAATTGTTGATAAAAGCGGTGCTTGGTTCTCATACAATGGCGAACGTTTAGGTCAAGGTAGAGAAAATGTAAAACAACTACTTAAAGAAAATACAGCTTTAGCAAATGAGCTTGAACAAAAGATTAGAGAAAAATTATAAGAAAGAGGAATAACATAATGAGTAAAGTTACAGTATTTAATCATCCACTTATCGATCATAAATTATCTATTATCCGTTGTGCTAATACTAATACAAAAGATTTTAGAGAAACAGTTAGTGAAATTGCATCATTAATGGCATATGAAGTTACAAGAGATCTTAAAACAAAAGAAATCGAAACAGTAACTCCAATTCAGCCAACTATTACAAAAACACTTGCAGAAGAAGTTGTTATTGTTCCAATTCTAAGAGCTGGCCTTGGTATGGTAGATGGAATTCATAAATTAATTCCAACTGCAAAAATCGGGCATATCGGTTTATTTAGAAACGAAGAAACATTAAAACCTGAATGCTATTTTATTAAAATGCCACCTACAGTTAAAGAAGCAACTGTATTATTAGTCGATCCAATGCTTGCAACAGGCAATTCTGCAGAAGCTGGCATTAGAATCTTAAAAGAACGTGGTGCTAAAAAAATCATCTATATCGGCCTTGTTGGTGTAGATGAAGGTATTGCAACTTTACAATCAAATCATCCAGATGTAGATATTTTCTTAGCTGCTAAAGATGAAAGATTAAATGAAAAAGGATATATTGTTCCAGGCCTTGGTGACTGTGGAGATAGATTATTCGGTACAAAATAAAAATACTGAATTCATTATTCTATTATCCTTAGTGGGAAAATCATGTCGACGTATAAGCGGAAGGAGTTTATCTTCCGCTTTTTGTTTACTTAAAACTGATGATCGTACCTTACATATGTAAATTAGATAAAGAGTTTTTATCAAAACTCTTATGGAGGATATCAATACTTAAAACGGTACTTATAAATGCTTGTCGACTGATAGTATATGAACACAATTAGATCTGTTCAATTTTCAAGATTTAATCTTTGTGAGGGGCTGATTTTATTATACTCGGAAAATTAATCAAAAATTTTTTGAAAATAACTAAACTTTCACGGATTTTGGCGAAATAAAAAAGCCCTCGTTCCATAATGAAACGAGGACTTTTTTATTGGATTTACTGTTTCTTCTTCGACATCCTTGTTAATGATAATCTTGTATTTCATTTTAAAAAAATTTATTGTTTTTTCTTTTGTCTAAGGAAACAGAACACCGCAAGTGCCGCTATTGCTACAGTATACAGAGCTATAGGCAAAATATGTGTGCTGACAAGTCCGAAATCTCCACTTAACAATGCTTTTTCCATTTCTACTGCGTGAACGAATGGGAGTAAGTTTGCTATTTTTTCGAAAAATTCGCCCATAAGCGTAAGATCAAACCATACACCAGAAAGCCATCCTGATAAATTGGTAAGTAATGCACCACAGATACCCCCTACCTGTTTAACTCCAAGTACACTGCCACACAAAAGTCCAAGCGAGATATAGAAAATAGTTATTGGAATCATTCCAATAATTGCATAAAGAATATTTACGCTTAATGTAAGTCCTAAAGGAATTGCTACTAGATAGCAAATGATGGTCTGTCCGAGTGCAATCGGGATAAATGGAAGCATATATCCCAGTATAAAATCAAACCCTGTAAGAGGTGTTGTATATAGTCTTTGTAAAAATGAACTTTCTTTGTCTTTTGCAACCAAGGTTGCTGAAAACAATGTCATAAACGATAGCCCGAATACGGTAATACCGGGAGCCAAGGCGTCTATTTCAAATAGGCTTACGGGAATATTGGCTTGAATAATACTTAAAAGTAATAATAAAATTAATGGAAAGCCCAAGCCGAAGACAAGATTGATAGGGTCGCGTAAAATCTCTTTTGTACATCTTTTCGCAAAAGTCATTATTCTCATTACATTTCCTCCTTTACGATGGAAACAAATGCCGATTCAAAGTCGCTTGTATTCGCTTTTTCGTTAAGTTCTGCTACCGTTCCTACAGCAAGAAGTTTGCCGTTTTTCATAATACCGATGCGGTCAGAGAGCGACTCGGCTTCCTCCATATAGTGCGTAGTTAAGATAATAGTAATTTTACCTTTGAGTGAACGTATTTTTTCCCAAAGCTCGTGTCTTGCTATAACATCAAGTCCAAGCGTAGGCTCATCTAAAAACAAAATTTTCGGTTCGCTGATTAGTGCCATTGCAATACTAACACGGCGTTGCCATCCTCCAGATAGCTTACCTGCTTTTCTGTTCATAACATCTTTCAAAGCAAATTGTTCCGACAACTCTGCGATTTTTGCAGAGGTTTTTTCTTTTGAAAATCCATGAATACCGCAAATCAACTCTAAATTTTCTTTTACGGAAAGACCCGGTGCAATGGCGGTTTCTTGTGGAGAAACACTAATTAGACGTTTAACTTGTTTTGATTCTTTTATAACGTCGTAACCGCCCACAAAGGCATTTCCGGCTGTTGGTTGTGTCAGGCAGGAAAGTATTTTGATTGTCGTAGTCTTTCCTGCACCATTTACACCAA
>CAJGCS010000003.1 GCA_904501965.1 uncultured Bacilli bacterium
CATAGATAACTGTTTTATCATAAGATGTTCCATTGATTGGTAGAATAGTATATTTAACATTACCAATTCCACATTCAGAAATTAAATAACTACTAACTTTTGTAAAAGCATCAAATAATGTTTGAGCATCAACAAGTTTTGGAAAGGAAAGGATTAAACGATATTCATTCTTAATCTCGTTAACTTTAACATTTTCTAAAGATCCTAAAAATAAATCCTTATTAGTATCATCAACATTTGATAGATTAAGAATATTAATCCATTTTTCGTTTTGTATACTCATATTTTCTCCTTTCTATTTATATTTCATTCATATCATTATCTTTAACTATAAAGATTTTAGTAAATTTTTCTTCATAAGTAGGTTTAACTAATCGTTCATGATAAGAAAAAACTACTTCAGGGGGTAAATATAGTTCATTTGGATTTTCGTTACGAATTTTAACACGTTCCATACAAATATTAGGATCAGTATCAAAAAAATAACCTATTAACTCAAAAGGTAAATTATCAATTGGATTATTATCAAAATGAGCTAAAACATTAACTAAAAAACGTTCGCGAACTTTAGGCGTAATGTTTGTTGCATCGAAAATAACATCTTGATTATTTTTAATACATTCAGCACATAAACGATATACTTCAGGCCAAATATTTTCTTCAGGCCAATCAGGATTGGCTTGTCTTACGCGGTCTGTTGATACAATCATTATATTTTCCTTTTTTGATAATTGATTGGAGAAAGTACTTTTTCCACTTCCTTGAATACCTATCATTAAATGAACTTTAGCCATAAATACCTCAACTAGTTAATAAATCTTCGATATTGTAAACTTGCGTTGCAAGTTTATCAATAAATTCTTTTTCATGGGAAACAAAAATTACTGTTCCCGGATATTGTTTTAAATATTTTAATAAATCTTCTTTTGCAACTTTATCTAAGTGGTTTGTTGGTTCGTCAAGTATTAAAACATTTGCTTTTTTAAGCATAATTTTGCAAAGTTTTAATTTAGACTGTTCTCCACCTGACAATGTTTTTATTGGTTGCATTGCTAAAAAGTTAGTTAAACCAACTTTTGCAAGTACATTTCTAATACTTTTATCATCCATTAAAGGATAAATATTTCTAATTTCTTGCATTGGTGTTAAATCCATATTTTCGAAATTATGTTCTTGTTCAAAATATGCAATTAAAGCATCATCAACAAAATTATAGCTTCCAGAAATTGGTTTTAATTCTCCAATAAGTGTTTTTAAAAGGGTTGACTTTCCAATACCATTAAACCCAGTTATCGCAAGTTTTGTTCCACTTTTAATAAAGAAACTCATTTCTGGTAAAAGTGAAAAATAATATCCAATTTCTAAGTTCTTTACTTCTAAAAACTTTTGCGATGCAATTGGTTTATAATTAAATGTTAAATGGATATGAACATCACTTGATTTTGGTTTTTCTAAAACTTCTATTTTTTCTAACTTTTTCTCTCTACTTTTTGCCATTTTTGCAGTTGAAGCTCTAGCTTTGTTTTTATCAATATAGTCTTTTAATGCATTAATTTCTTTAACTTGTTTTTTATATTCATTTTCGTAATTTAATAAAGCTTGTTCTTTTTTTACTAGATAAGTTTGATAATTACCTTTATATTTTGTAATCTTAGTGTTTTCAATTTCAATAATTACATTAACAACTTCATTTAAAAAAGTTTGATTGTGAGAAACAATCAAAAAGTTTCCTTTATATTCTTTTAAATATTTAACAAGCCAATCAATATGTATTGTATCTAAAAAGTTAGTTGGTTCATCTAGAATTAACAAATCTGGTTGTTCTAAAAGAAGTTTTGCAAGGATAACTTTCATCTTTTGACCACCAGATAAATTCCCTAAAAGAGTACTCATTCCATACTTTGTAATACCAAGACCACTTGCGATACGAGCGATTTTCGAATCTAACGCATAAAAATCTTTGGCATTTAATTCATCGTTTAGTGCTGAAGTTAGTCTAACATATCTGTCAACAAGAACCTCATCACTCGTTTTATTTAATATTTCCAAATATGACTTTAATTCTTTATCTTTTTCATATAAATCTAAGAATGCAAGTTTTAAATATTCATCAATTGATATTTTTTTATTAATCTTCATGTATTGGTCTAAATAACCTACTTTAATGTTTTTATCAAAATCAATACTTCCAGAGTCAGGGATAATATTACCACATAAAATATTAATAAGGGTTGATTTTCCAACACCATTATTACCAATTAAACCAATTTTTTCGTTTGGTAATATTCTAAAATTTGCATTATTGAAGATTTTCTTTCTCTCAAAAGATAAACTCAAATTTTCTACATTTAACAACATGTTTTCACCTTTTTGTCTTATTATTATACCATTTAAAAAGTTTATTGTAAAGGAACAAGATACAAAAAAATAAAGAACGAAAAATAGTTTTTTCGTTCTTCTTTTTATATTAAATTTATACTTTTATTTTTCGGCAGCTTTTAAAATAGCTGTTGTTGTTGCGATAGAGTTTGTACTTCTATCGTAATATTTAATAGTAATTTCTTCACCAATTGTATAATCAACTAAACTATTTAATTTAGCAGCTATAACATTAAATGCTGTAATCTTTTCACCATTAAATTCTAAAATAATATCATCTTTTCCAATACCTGTATTAGATAAACTATATCCAGGAAGAACATCTTCAGTTACATATAAACCATATGGTTTTTCTCCTAAATAAATTTCAGTAGGAATTGTTTTTAGATTATTTGCGAAAATCACTGCAGGTGTTAAATCTCTTACTTCAATTGTAGTAATACCTAATCTAGGTCTAACAATATCAATATTTTTTTCGATATGATCAATAATAACAGTTTGAACAACATTTGAAGGAATTGCAAATCCCATATTATCTGTATCAATACCATTTACTGATAATAATTTTAAACGGTTAATTCCTAGTAATTTACCATCAATTGTAAATAATCCACCACCTGAATTACCAGAATTGATAGCAGCATCATGTTGAATATAAACACCTAAGAAATCATTAACGCCATCTTCATCTAAGTCTTCGTTATAATATCTTACTGGACCACTTACAACACCAAATGTTGTCGAATTAAAATATTCAAGCCCTCTAGGGTTACCAATAGCAATTACAATATCACCACGTTCAATATCATCAGAATCTGCGAATTCAACAGGATCAATGTATGTTGTATGTTCAAAAGTTAATAAAGCAAGGTCTACTTTTTCATCATATCCAATAAGAGTAGCCTTAATATCTACATCTTCATATCCATAATAAACATAATAAGTAAGCATCGCTTTACCAGTTGTATCTTCATTTTCAATTACATGATGGTTAGTAATTACATAGTATTTGAAACCAGAATTATTTGGAAGTTGTTCGCGTTTATAAATAACACCACTACCAACTGAAATATCATCTTCAGAAGGGAATTTTTTTCCATTTATTTCTACTTCTGTTAATTCTTTTGTTCTAATTCCAACACAAGCACTTTCAACTGATTTAACTGTTTCAGAAATAGTATTTTGAAAATCAGTTATTGTTATATCTTCGTACTCTACTACTTTGTTAGTTACTTCATTATTAACATTTACATTAATATTTGCATTACCACATGTACAATCAGTTGTAGTTACAGCTTCACATGATACAAGAAAAATACAAATTAATGCAAAAATTAAAGTTTTTCCTAATCTTTTAATGTTAAACATAGTTATCTCCTTATAAATAAAAAATGCGTTGTACATATTGAGGGCAGAATACAACGCATTACCACTATAAGTGTACTTGTATTATACCTCTCATATATTAAATTTTCTTAACTAAATTATAAACAAATTATAAATTATTTTATCGGCATTTCAAAATAGAATGTACTGCCTACATTTTCAACAGAATCTACACCATAATTAAAGCCATGGTACTCAAGTATTTCTTTAATAATTGATAGCCCAAGGCCTGTTCCTTGAGTAGAACGTTGTAATCCTTTATCAACGCGATAGTATCTTTGCCAAATAAATTCAAGATGTTCTTTCTTAATTCCAATACCATAGTCTTTTACTTTAACAATGTAATTAATATCATTTTTTTCTAAAATAACATCTACTATCTTTTTATCACCACTATAGTTGATTGCATTAGAAATGAAGTTATAAATTACTTGTTCTATTTTGCTTTTATCAGCTTCAACATAAGCTTCTTGAACACAAGTAAGCAAGTTAATTTGAACATTTGTTGATTCAAAGAATTTATTTTGTCTTTCAACAATTGCTTCAAGAAGTTCTTTTAAATTAAATCTTATAAGTTTTAACTCTTCTGTTCTTGATTGAATTCTTGATAAACTAAGTAAATCATTTACAAGAGCACTAAGGCGTTTTGTCTCATCTACAATTATCTGAATATTTTCATCTGTAATTTCTTCAGGCATATCTTTCATCATTTCTGCATATCCAGAAATTAAAGTAAGTGGCGTTCTTAGGTCATGAGAAACATTAGCTATTAACTCTTTTTGAAGAGTTTCTGTTTTCTTTAGTTCTTCTATTGTATGATTCAAAGTATTATTTAATTCAGTTATTTCTAAATAACCTTTACCTTTAAACTCAATATCAAGATTACCTTTTGCCATTAATTGAGCAGATTTATTAATAGATATAATTGGCTTTGAAATAGTTCTTGACATTAAAATCGCAACAATAATTGCAAGTATAATTATAATAATTGAAATGTAAAGTATTTGGTATTTCATTGCACTTACAGCTGGTTCTACCGGAGTAAGACGTGAATCGACAATAACCATATATGAACTATCTAAGAAAGTTCCACATATTAAATAATCTCTTTCTTGTGCTCTACTATCTTTAACTACCATTGTTTGAAACATTGGGTCAGAATTATCTTTAAAAATTATATAGAAAAAATCTTCGTCAACATTTCTTGCTTTGTCCCAAATTTCGCCAATTTCTTCAGTCAATTCTATATTTGAACCACCACTATCTGGTCCAAAAATTTTAACAATATTATTTTCACCTTTTTCATAGATGTAAATAGAGGCTTCATTATCTTTTGATATTTCATTAAGTTTATTACTTAATAAGGTTGAAATTGTAATCTTTCCATCTTCTTTTTGTTTAGATATTTCATTTGTTACATCAAGAGTTAAATTATTAATTTCATTTGTTTTAATTGCACGATAAAAATCATCTAGTAAAGTTATTTGGAATACTGCAAATAGCAAAACGATTGCACCTGCAAATATGATAATATAAAAGAATAGTTTCCACTTTAAACTTATCTTATCTTTTTTCAAAGCGATATCCAACCCTTCTTATTGTAATAATGTTATCAGCATATTCTCCAATCTTTTTTCTCATTGATTTGATATGAGTATCTAGCGTACGTTCATTAGTATGGTCATTTGATCCCCATATTTTTTCTAGGATTGATTCTCTTTTTAATGCTACATTCATGTTTTCCATTAAGTAAACAAGTAGTTCATATTCTTTTAATGTTAAATCAATTTTGTTTTTGTTAACGTAAACACTATGTTCTGATAAATTTATTATAAGACCATTATATTCAAGTATTCTCTTAGTCTCTTCAACCTGATTTTGTTTATTTGAATAACGATTTAAAATAGCACTAATACGCATCATTAATTCTTTTGGAGAAAATGGTTTAGTTACATAATCATCAATACCAAGATCAAAACCATAAAGTTTATCATATTCTTCACTTCTAGCTGAAAGTAAGATAACCGGAATTGAAGTAAACTTTCTAATTTCCTTTACCGCAGTAAAACCATCAATTTCTGGCATCATAATATCCATTACAATTAAATCAAAAGCTTCTTTTTTTGCAAGTTCAATTGCTTCTTTGCCATTATATGCTTCTTTTGTCTCATATTTTGAAAAATGAGCATATTTTTTTATAAGTTCTATAATTTGAATTTCATCGTCAACAATTAATAATTTAGCCATTAATAATAGCCTCCTATTATCTTTTGTTATATTATATCATAATTGTAAAATAAAAACCTTATTTTTAATTAAAATTATGTTATTGTTTGATTTTTTTAAGGATAAATAGTATAATATTCAAGTGTTATTTTGGAGGTATATATGGATAATAGTACAAAACTTGGAAAAACCCCAATCCTAAAGCTAATGGCAATAATGTCAATTCCTGCAATGTTTTCTATGCTTGTACAAGCACTTTATAACATTGTTGATAGTTTCTTTGTAGGAATGATTTCAGAAACCAACAATGAAATAACAGCACTTAACTATGCTTTTCCTTTACAAATGATTTTCTTTGCGATTGCTCTTGGAATTGGGATCGGAACAAATTCATTAATTTCAAGAAAGCTTGGAGAAAACAATCAAAAAGAGGCATCTAAAGTTGCTCAAACTGGTTTATTGCTTGGTGTTTGTGCAATTGTTATAACAGCTTTATCTAGTTTATTCTTACCTAAATTATTTATGATGATTTATAAGGATGAATCTGATACTATTAAAAATTTATCTATTGACTATCTAACAATTGCAATGGGATTTAGCTTCGGGATGTTTGTAGAAACAATATTTAATAAAATCTTACAAAGTACAGGAAACATGAAAGTTCCTATGTTTAGTCAACTTATTGGTGCTATTACAAACATTATTTTAGACCCTATCTTTATCTTTAAAACAGGTACAACTTATGCAACACCATTCGGTTTTGATTTTAATATGCCATTTGGTTTCGGCCTTGGTGTAAAAGGTGCCGCAATAGCTACTATAATAGGTCAAATAATTGCAGGTATATTTGTATTATGTATTGCACTTTTCAAAAAACAATCTGTTTCATTTAATTTTAAAGGCTTTAAACTATCATTTAATGTAATTAAACAAATCGTAAGCGTTGGTATAGCTGTAACAATTGTTAATAGTATTAACTCTATTTCAACAATGATTTTAAACAAAATCTTCGAAAATGTTAAAATTCAAATCGGAGACGAGTTAAAGAATGTTGGAGCAACCGTACTTGGAACTTACTTTAAACTTCAATCATTTATTTTTATGCCAATCTTTGGTATGAACCAAGGAGTTATGCCAATTCTTGGATATAACTATGGTGCAAAAAAGGCAAAACGTTTCAATCAAACATTTATTTATGCATTAATATTTGCACTTATTATCATGATAGTTGGACTTCTTCTTTTCCAATTTGCGCCAAAACAACTTCTAAGCATTTTATTAAGTGGCGAAGAAGTATCAAGAGGTGTATGGGCACTAAGAATCATTTCTCTTAGTTTCTTTGCAGCTGCTGGAAATATTATTGTATCTTCTTTATTCCAAGCAATCGGACATGGATTTAAATCAGCTGCTCTTAATCTTTTAAGACAAGCATTTATCTTAATTCCTCTTGCTCTTGTAATTTCTTTAGTTTTTAAAGAGCTAAATTATGTTTGGATTGCATTCCCAATTGCAGAATGGTTAAGCTTATTAATATTCTCATTTATTACAATAAGAACTATTATAAAATTAAATAAAGAGATGAATAAAAAAGAGATTGTCATTTAAATAAAAGCTGTTTTATAAACAGCTTTTTATTTTGCATTAATTTTAAAATAATGATATAATAAATTAGTTATAAAGGAGGTATTTATGAAACCTTTAGCATACTTAATGCGTCCAATGACATTTGATGACATTGTTGGCCAAGATCATCTTGTTGGAGATGATGGTGTAATCAAAAAAATGATAAGCAAAAATTGCCTATTTTCTTTTATACTTTACGGCAATCCAGGATGTGGAAAAACAACTATTGCCGAAGCAGTTTGTAAGGAAAGTAAATTTAGATGGTTTAAATTTAATGCATCAACTGATAATAAAGATGCACTTAAACAAATAGTTGCTGAAGCTCGCTTTTGTACTGATGCAATAATTGTTGTTGATGAAATTCATCGTATGAAAAAAGATATTCAAGACTTTTTACTTCCATTTGTTGAAGATGGAACTCTTACAATGATTGGTCTTACTACTGTAAATCCATATCATTCAGTAAATCCTGCAATTCGATCAAGATGCCATATTTATAAACTTAATGACTTAAAATATGACGATTTATATAAAATATATGAAAGAGCACATAGTCTAAAAGGTGAAGATATTAAGATTGATGATAATGTTGTTGAATACTTAATTAACATGTCAAATCTTGAAATCAGAACATTTATAAATACTTTTGATACTGTTGTAAGCACATGTTCAACTGATCACATAACAATTGATGATGCAATTAAAATTGTTCAAAAAGCAAATGTAAATATCGATGATAACGGTGACAGTTACTATGATACTCTAAGTGGTTTTCATAAATCTCTAAGAGGAAGCGATCCTGATGCTGCACTTCATTATCTTGCAAAACTGCTTGAATCAGATGACTTACAAAGCATCTTTAGACGTCTTCTTTGCGTCGCTTATGAAGATGTAGGTCTTGCAAATCCAACACTTGCCCCAAGAGTAAAAGCAGCTTGCGATGCTGCTAAAGAATTAGGTTTGCCAGAGGCACGTTTACCACTTGCAGCTATTACTATTGAACTTGCCCTTTCACCAAAATCAAACAGCGCATATCTAGCATTAGAAAAAGCAACTGAAGATATTAAGAATGGAAAGAGTGGTTCTTTACCACTTCATTTAAAAAACACTTATTCTTTCGACCCAAGACAAACAAGTTATAAATACCCTCATGACTATCCAAATAGTTATGTTGTTCAACAATATTTACCAGACATTTTAGTAGGTTCAAAGTACTACATTCCAAAGGTAAATTCTAAGTTTGAACAAGGCCTAAAAGATAGATATGACTTCATTGAATCATTAAAGAGAGCTAAATAGTTTAGCTCTCTTTTTCTTTTGCTTTTATGTAGTTGTTGTTTAATTCATCTTCACTCATTAAAAGTAAACTTATTCTAAATATTAAATCTTTATCCTTATAAAATCCTTCAATATCATTAGTTAACACTTCAAAATAACTGTTATCTATCATTTTATTTGATAAATCAAAATCATTTTTAAGAAGTATTTTTTTCTCAACAGAGCCTAAAAATATTGATGAAACCATTGAATCTTTAGTAAGTGTCATTATAATATTAATACCAGCTATTTTACAAGTTTGGACTATATAAAGAAGTTTATCAAAATATCCTTTTTCATAAAGAATATTTTCAACCCCAGTTATAAAATAAGTTTTTTTTGCAATCTTTTTAGAAAAATAAAGATTATATTCATCAATATTCATTTTATGATGTAAATTTAGAAGTTCCAAATTATGATCTATCTCATCTACTATTTGACTAAGTGCATCAAAATCATTACTAACGTTTATGTTTTTTATTTCAAATTCTGAATATTCACAACTAACATCAATCAACATTGTATTATTAATATTATATTTTTTCTCTTTTGATACAAATAAAATAATACTTAAAATATATTTTCTTATTAAACTTTGATTTTCACCAATTATAAGTAAATTATCATCAAGTTCAACTAATAGATTTCTATCATCAATTCCAAGAATATATGTAAGAGTTGTTTTAGAAATATTTTTTGAAGCTCTTTCTAGACTAAGGGAGCTTGGATTAATTTTATTAACTTCAATTATTACTTGTTCATTAAAACGATCATATTTTATTAAAAAGTTTTCACCGAGCTTATCTTTAATTGTATATTCTAGTACTTTATAATTAATTTCATATTTTGTCTTAATAAAGAAATTAACAATATGTTCACAAATTAAATATGTAATGTTTTGAACTTCAACATCTAAGTGTTTAAAAGCATCTGTAAGTATTTTAACAATTTCTTCACATCGATCTAACTGTACTTTATCAATAGTTTCATTACTATTTTTACTAGTTATCTTACTTGTCTTCTTCTTAATTTTTGTTTTAGAACCATAATCAAAGCTGATTTCTTTGATATTATTAACCATGTTTAAAACATTTTTCTTCATAAAAGTAATAATCTTTTTAAATAGTGAAAGAGTCATTTCGAAAAATTCTCTCATAGTCTTTTTACTTAGGAAAACAACACCTACAAATAATATAAGCAATGATATAATAATTGTTCCAATCTTGCCAAGAAGATAATATGAAATATAGAAACAAATACACCCAACAATCCCTCCACCTTTAATCATGTTAGAAGTATTTGACCTAAAGTAATCAAAATATAAACTAATCGTCGTTTTTAAAGCATTTCCCTCAAACTGACTTACATACTCATGCATACTAAAATGTGTAATTATTAATAATGATAAAAGTATTAATATTATTCCATAATATCTAATGCTTTTAAGTTCAATACGCTTATGAAATATAAGACAATAGATTCCGAAAAAGCCAACAAGAACAATAAATATAAAATACCAATCTCCAAATAATAAACTAAAAGTAAGCACTAAATATTTTCCAATAAGGCCAAACCTTGCCAGAGAAATAATAGAGATTAAAATCGAAACGATACCAATTATTTCATATCCGAATGCTTTTTCTTTGTTATTTACACTTAATGAAGGCTTTTTTAATTTTGCCATAACAATCACCGAACATATTATAATATATTTATTCTAAAATATTTGTCGAAAATTGTAAGCAAATTAAAAACCTGCTTATTAATATAAGCAGGTCTTAATTTTATTATTTTTTGTTCTTCTCTTTATGAAGAGTAGATTTTTTGCAACGAGGACAATATTTCTTTTGTTCTAAACGGTCTGGAGTATTACGTTTATTTTTTTCTGATAAATAATTTTCTTCGCCGCATTCTGTACATTTTAAAATTACATTAATACGCATTATTATAATTCCTCCTAAATCTTTTATATTATACTACAAAAAATATAAAATATCAAGACATATGTATTAAAAATTATCAAGTCAAATATAAAAAGCTGTCATAGACAGCTTTTATTAGACAATATCACCAGTAGCTTTTCCTACAAAATAGAAAATTAAAAGTGCTAAAATAACCACTACAAGAATCACGCTTGTAAGTGCAAACTTACCTGCATTCTTTGCTCTTTCAGGCCATCTTTTTCTCCAAATGATGTATAAAATTAAACCTGCAAGTGGACAAATAAAACCTATTAATTTCCAAACAAATTGTGGAACAGTATCAACATGAACAATAGTATTAGTTGATGCAATCTCATCTTCAACTTCTTTTACAACGAATTTGAATCCGCATTCACATTCTTTTGCATTAACATCATGTTGTTTTTGACAATTTGGACAATATTTAATATTACTCATAATTAATCACCTTTTATTACTTATTACGTATGTATTATATCATATTTTAAATATAATGTCAAAAATTATCATTTAAATATTTCTATTAATAATTTTTACAAAAGAATAATCATATACTTTATCAGGTGATAAAATGAATAATCAAAATAGAACAAAAATTATTATCGACCCAGGACACGGTGGATTTGATCCAGGAGGGGGATCTAATAACTTTTTTAAAGAAAAAGATAAAAATTTACAAATAAGTAAGTACCAAAAATCTCGATTTGACGAACTTGGAATTGAAAGTGTATTAGTAAGAGATTATGACGAAACACTTGATCCAAGTAATAGAGTTAATAGGATATCTGAATTAAATGCTGATCAAAATGATATTTTAATATCAAATCATATTAACTCAGGTTTATCTAGTGGTGGTGAAGTAATTTATTCAATTAAAGGAACAAAAAAACTTCCTCAGATGATTGCAAATAATTTAAGTAATGCGGGGCTTCCAATAAGAAATGTTTACACAAGACTTAATAGTCGGGGGAATGATTATTATTTTATTTTAAGAGATACACTCCCAAATAATGCAATGATCATTGAGTATGGTTTTGCAACTGATGAAACAGATACAAAAAGACTTCTTAATGAATGGATAAGTCTTGCTGAAAGTGTTGTTAAAACAATTGCAGAATATTTAAACGTTCCATATATACCGCCAAAAAATAAAACATACATTGTTAAAAACAATGATTCTTTATATAAAATTGCTAAAATTTATAATACATCTATAAATAATATTAAATCATTAAATGGATTAACATCTGATAATTTAGATGTAGGACAAGTATTACTACTTCCAAATGAATAAGTTTAAAAAGTATACAATTTCTTTACTTGTTATTATATTATCATTGATTATTTTTTTTAATAAAGACATATCATCAAATATAATAAAGAACACATTAGTTCTATGGTTAGATGTAATTATACCTTCTGTTCCAGTTTCATATTTTCTTGGGAGTTTAATTTATAATTATAATTCATTATTTCTTTTAATATACCCTTTATTTAGAAAATTATTACACTTTGAAAACAGTACTTCTTTTACTTTGTTTATTGTAAGTTTTATTGTAGGTAATCCAACTAGTACAGTTTTAATAACTGATGCATATAATAATAACCAAATTACAAAATCAGAGGCAAGTAGGCTTCTTCGCTTTTCTTCTTTTATTTCTTTCTTCTTTATCTTAATGGTTTTTGATATAGCATTAAGTATACCAATATTGATATCACAAGTGATATCTTCTTTATTAATAGCAATATTTTCAAAAAATAGTTACAGTACAAATGCTCAAAGAAAAGTAGATTTCAGTATAACCACAATAATAGAAAAATTACCTAAAACACTTCTTATTATTTTATCAAGTATGATAGTATCTTCAATTATTAAAATACCTCTACTTATACTTTTTAAAGATAGTACATATTTAATTCCAACATTTTTATCTTATTTTGAAATTACAACCGGGATAAATACACTAAACACTCTTTATTCCGGAATTATATTATTACTTTTTTCATCATTTTTAGTATCATTTCAAGGAATTGCAATTCTTTTACAAATTACTATCAATATAAAAAAGATGATGCTAAGTTTATCTGACTATTTATTATACCGAATAATTCATGGTATTATAGCCACACTAATTAGCATCATATTGTTTTTATTTTTTAATCTTTTTTAAAAGAGCTTTTGCGACAACATTAGGTACAAATTTTGAGATATCTCCATTAAATTTTGCAAGTTCTTTTACACTACTTGAAGATAAAAAAGATAAGTCATGTGAACTCATAATAAAAATTGTTTCAATGTCTTTTTTAATTTCTTTATTAATTGCAGAAAGTTGAAGTTCATATTCGAAGTCACTAACCATTCTAAGACCTCTAAGCATTGCAAATGCCCCAACTTCTTCTGCAAAGTCAACTGTAAGTTTGTCTGTTGAAGTAACAATGATATTATCATAATCTTTTAATACTTCTTTAAGTAAAGAAATGCGTTCTTCAACTGTAAATAAAGTATTCTTTTGAATATTATTTGGAACAACAACATATAGTAAATCAAATAATTTTAATCCTCTTTGGATAATATCTAAATGACCATTTGTGATTGGATCAAATGTTCCTGGATAAATTCCGATTCTTTTTTCCATACTATTCTTCCCTTTCAAATATTACAATTTCACTACTAGAATATCTTTTACATAGTTTTACTCTAAATCCATCATATGATTTATTTACAATATCTTCCATTGGATATTCAGCCATTACATATCCGCCTACTTCAACCATATCATTTTTAACAAGGTATTCCATAAGTTCATCTATTACTTTCATTCTAAATGGAGGATCTAAAAAAACTACGTCAAACTTTTTGTTTTTTAGTTTTCCAAGAATTGTTTCAAAACTACCATGATAAATATGCATTTGTTTTTCAACACCAAGATTATTTGTGTTTTTCTTGATAATGTTAACTGCATCAATATTATTATCAATAATGTACGCTTCCTTGGCTCCACGACTAATTGATTCTAAACTTAATGCACCACTTCCACCAAAAACATCAAGTACAACAAATCCAGGAAGATATCCGCCAATGCTACTAAAAATCGCACCTTTTGTTTTATCTAAAGTAGGTCTTGTTTTAAGGCCTTCTAATGTTTCTAATTTTCTACTTCTAAATGTTCCCGCAATAATTCTCATAATTTATGTATAAAGATATAATATCAGGGTATCATATCTTTGTAAAGAAATATTTATTAAATATCTCTTTACTTCTCCTCTACTTTAATCTTTCTTATTTTTTAAAAAGAGCAATCACATAAACGTGGTTGCTCTTTTAACTTACATTATTTTTTCGATGTAGTAAAAATCATCCACTTCATCATGAACTATACGATATTTTACTCCAACTACTTCAAACTCTGGATAATTATCTGCCTTTTCAAAAGCAGTGTTATGGTTTAATATTATAATATTTCCTTCTTCAACTGGACCACCAAGAGCAAGAGGTTTAATGAAAGAAACTACCCAACCAACTTGATTTTCAACAAGATAATCATCTTTCTTAACTTTTCTACCAGTAAAATCATGAGCATATAAAACGTTACCAAATTCATGATCCCAAATCTTTAAAGCTTCTTCTTTATTAAATGTTTTATAACCCATAGTTCCTCCAAAATTTTCTTACAAATATTATACCACAACTTAAGATTTTTTCAATTTTAATAATAATTTTTTTACAAATTCTTAACCATTTGTGATTCTTTTTCTTGATAAAATTGATTACGATAAAGGTTAAAATAATATCCTCTATTATTAAGTAATTCTTGGTGAGTACCACTTTCAAGAATTTTACCTTCACGCATAACAATAATCATATCAGAATTAACAACAGTTGAAAGTCTGTGGGCAACAACTAAACAAGTTCTACCTTTCATGACAATTTTCATTGCTTCTTGAATTAAGCTTTCAGTTTCTGTATCGATTGAAGATGTAGCTTCATCAAGTACTAAAATTTTAGGATTAGCAATAATAGCACGAGCAAATGAAATTAATTGTTTTTGCCCAATGGAAAGTTTATTACCACCTTCACCAACTTCAGTATCATAGCCATTTTCTAACTTTTCGATAAAATCATGAGCATTAACATATTTACAAGCTTCAATGACTTCTTCATCTGTTGCATCAAGTTTACCATATTTTACATTTTCTTTTATAGTTCCACTAAATAATGTTGGTGTTTGTAATACATAACCAAGATTATCATGTAACCAACTATAAGAGCGTTCTTTGTAGTTTTTACCATCAATTAATATTTCACCGGTTGTAGGTTCATAGAATCTACAAATTAAGTTAATAATTGTTGATTTACCACTACCAGTTTCACCAACAAAGGCAACATTTTGTCCTTTCTTTATTTGTAAATTAAAGTTTGATAATACATTTTTATCAGTACCTTTATAACTAAATGATACATCTTTAAACTCAATATCACCAAGTAGTTCTTCCCAATTTTCCTTTTTCTTATTATATAAGTCACCATATTTTTCAATTACTTCAGGAGTATCTTTAACATCTTGTTCTGATTCAATTAAAGATAAGATACGTTCAGCTGAAGCTTGAGCTTGTTGGAAATCTGAAATAATACGTGCAATTGACATAACTGGTTCAAAGAATCTAATTGCATAATCAATAAATAAATAAAGAGTAGCTGTAGTAATTGCAATACCTGGAATATCAGATAAAACAAATGATCCACCAATACTTGATACAAATGCAACACCAATATATCCAAGAACAAGTAGTGTTGGCCAGAATAATGAAGAATATGCACTAGCGATAATAGCTCGTCTTTTATATTTTGATGTTAAATCATTAAATGCATTATTGTTTTCTTCTTCAATTGCAAGAGTTTTTGTTGTATTAGCTCCCATAAATGATTCATTCATACTAGCAGTAATCGCAGAATTTATCTTTCTTACACTTCTATATTGTTTTAATATTACTTGACGGTAGAATATTGTAATAACAAAGAAGATTGGAAGTAAAACAAGTAATACAAGTGATAATCTCCAGTTAATACAAATAGTAACAATTAATGTACCAAACATTAAAACAATTCCCCATAATACATCAACTGCTCCCCAAGAGACAATATTTGCAAGTCTTCTTGTATCTGATGTCATACGTGCCATTACCCAACCTGATGATGTTGTATCATAATATGAAAATGATAACTTTTGTAAACGATCAAACGTTTGTCTTCTTATTTCATAAGTTGTATCTTCTTCTACTTTAGCAGCACAACGAATAAATAACCATACACATACACCCATCATAACAGCCATTATAAAATACATTATAATAAAAATGTATCTTGTTGAGTAATCAGGATTTTCACCAAAGTATGTTTTAATTGCATATGAATTCATCAGTGGGAAAGATAAATCAATAATACTATTAATAAATACCGCAACAAGTAAGATAATAATATCTTTTTTATTGCGAATCATGATTTTTAAGATTTTCTTCCAAATCTTTATATCAAGCTTTTGTTTTTTATTATTATCGTCATCTTCATCATCTTTTTCAATGATGTGTTCATTATAAACGCGTTTCATAGGTTTTTCTTTAAAATTATCTTTAAGAATTCGTTTGCGTTTTTTAACAGTAAGGACAATTATTAAAATTACAATACCTAATATTAACATACTTTGCTACCTCCTTCATCTAACATTTCCATAAATTCCTTTTCGATAGCACCTTGGATATCCCAAAGTTTTTTGTAAAGGCCTTCTGTCTTAGATAAAGTTTCATGAGTACCAATTTGACTAGCGGTACCATTTTCTAAAACAATAATTTTGTCTGCTTGTTTTGCGGTAGTTATACGGTGAGTAATAATAATCATCGTAGATTTATGTTCTTTCTTTTGGATAGCAGTTCTAATCATAAGGTCAGTTTCAGTATCTACTGCACTTAAGCTATCATCAAATATAAAGATTGGTTTATCTTGTAATAACATACGAGCAATTGAAATACGTTGTTTTTGCCCGCCTGATAAAGTTGTACCTTTTTCACCAACTAAAGTATCATATCCTTTTTCAAAGCTCTTAATATCTTTTTCGATAGCTGATATTTTTGCAACCTTTGTAACATCAGACTCTGTTGCATCAGGATTTGTTATTGCAATATTATCATATACAGTTCTTGTGTAAAGGAATGGTTCTTGTAAAATTAAACCAACTTGTGTTCTTACATATTTTTTGTTTATATTTTTTAATTCATTACCATTTAGGGTAATAGATCCTTCTTGATAATCGTAAAATCTTTCAAGTATCTTTGCAACTGTACTTTTACCACTACCTGTTTTACCAATAATGGCAATGGTTTCACCAGGTTTGATATCAAATGTAAGATTTGATAATAAGTGTTCATCTGTATCATCAAACTTAAATCCAACATTATTAAATGAAATTTGTCCTGTGATAACTGGAGTATTTTTAGAGTCATTTGTATATTCACTCTTATAATTTAATATTTCTTTGATACGTCCAGCAGCAACAAAACTCTTACCACATTCACCAATCATTCTTCCAAGTCCTCTTACTGGCCATATAAATGAGCCAACTAACATAAGAAGAGCAATAATATCAGAACCATTTATTGTAGTTGATGTCATTGCAAGATAAATTGAAATGACAGTTACAAATAAATATTGGGCCATTGATAAAAAGTCATTAAATCCCCAGAATAGTGCAGACTTTTTATTTAAAGCAAGGTTTAAATCAGAGTATTTTTTACTTTGACGCATGAATTTTTCATTTTCAAAAGATTCATTAGCAAAAGCTTTAACTACTCTTACACCAGATAAGTTTTCTTGGATAATTGTTAATAATTTCGCTTCTTCTTCTTCAATAATAGTATATTTCTTTTCTACATATACGCAATAAATAATTGACATTGTTAATGAGATAGGAATAATTATTAAAGAAACAAGCATAAGTGTAATATTAATTGATGCCATTTGGTATGCAGCAAAAATTAATATTGAGAATGTTGATACAACTTCAGGAAGTTGCATACTTAAGAAGTTTTTAATAACATCGTTATCTGTTGTACAGCGTTGAATTAAATCCCCTGTATCTACATTATTATGATAACTGTATGAAAGATTTTGAATATGTTCATACATTTCTTTTCTAATATTTTTTGAAATTGTTTCCCCTATAATTTGTCGATAACATCCTGTAAAAAATTTCATTGCACCTCTTATAATTTGGTATAAAGCAAGCCCAATAGATGCATAAATTACTTTTAGGATAACAGTCTCTCCTGAATCAAATATGTTTGTAATAAATGAAGGAAGAGTTGTATTAACAATTTCACCATCTAATACCGCTATAATATATTTAATAAACATTGACACATAGCTATAAGTAGCTGAGTCAATTGCAACTAAAATCATTAATACCGCTATTAGAGGTAAATATTTTAAAGCTAATTGACAAAGGTAGCGGAAACCTAACTTCTGACTTTTCATAAGATTTCCTCCAAAATATTTAATTATTTAAATAATTCTAAGATATTTTCAATCGTTTGTTTTTTTGAAACAATTTTTATATCATCACCAACAAATAAAACTTGTGGGCGAAGGTGTCCATTGTATTCTACGTGCATTGAATAGTTGTATGCTCCTGTTTGAAATACTGCTAAATAATCACCTGGTTTTGCAACAGGTAACAAAGCATCTTTAATAATAAAGTCACCAGATTCACAGCATTTACCAACAACATCGACAACTATCTTTTGGTTTGATGCAACTTTATTTACAACAACAGCTTCGTATTTGGCTTCATATAAAGCAGGACGAATATTATCAGTCATACCACCATCGATGAATAAAAAGTTTTTACCACCAATAGTTTTCTTTGTTATACCACATTCATATAAAGTAAGGCAGGCAGGACCTACAATACTTCTTCCTGGTTCGATCATAACATTATTAATTTTAATTTCGTTTTTCTTAATTTCTTCTTCTAGTTTCTTGATAACAAATGTTAACATTTCTTTTAGATTAACTTTTTCATCACCTGAATAATATTCAATTCCAAAGCCACCACCAAGGTTAATTGTATCAAGAGAAAGTGAATATAAATCGTTAATTTCTTTTGTAAATTTAACCATTTTTTCTACAAGTAACATAAATGGCCCTACTTCTTTTATTTGCGAACCAATATGAGCATGAAAGCCAAGAAGTTTAACATTATTTGTTTTCTTATAAGTATTGATAATATTATCAATAGTTTTTGAATCTTCAATACTTTCTCCAAATTTGCTTGCATTAAGTGCTGTTTGAATATACGCATGTGTGTGAGCATCAACAAGCGGATTTATTCTAAATAAAGTATTAACACATCTTTTTGCATTTTTCGATATTTCAATAAGTCTTTCTAACTCATCTAAATTATCCACAACAATATAACCAATGTTGTTTTCTACTGCATATTTTAATTCTTTATTTGATTTATTGTTTCCATGGAAGACAATATGTTCTAAATTAAATCCAGCATATTTTGCAATCTCCATATCAGTTATACTCATTGCATCCATATATAAGCCATTTTTTGATAGAAGCTTACATACTTCTGGAACTAAGAATGCTTTTGATGCATATACAACTTTTGTATCAAACAAATTACTTTTAAATGTGTTTTGATAAAACTTCATTTTTTGATCTAAATCATCTTCATCAAAAATATATGTTGGAGTTCCATATTCTTTTCCGATATCAGATAGTCTATATTTACCTAAGTATAATTCATTATTTATTACTTTTAAATTGTTCATGTTCTCACTCCTTAAAAAAAGATTGAATATATTTATTCAACCTTCTAATTAGCTAATTTATCAGTACTTCCGAATCCGCCAGTTCTTTCTGTAACTGCTTCATCATCTGTAGTGATACCATATTCTAAGAAAATGCCTTGGACAAAAGCACTTCCTTTTGAAAGTGTAATTTCATTATTAGAATGATTGGTTAATTTTATAAAAATATGTCCTTCATTATGAGCATTATAATAATCAGCATCAATGATTCCCACTGTATTATTTAGTTGAATTTGATGTTTAAAGCCTAAACTACTACGTGGATATATTTTTAAAACCCAATTACATTCTATTTTTACTCTAATCCCTGTAGGAATTAAAACAGGAACATTTGGTGTAAGTGTAACATCATAGGGTAAGAAAAAATCATATCCGGCAGAGTATTTAGTGGCTCTTCTTGGTAGAGAAAGTTCATCATAAATACTACGTGTATTTTGATCAACTTTTAAACTTTGTTCAAATTGTGTATAAGATACTTTTTCGAATTTAGCAACTTTTTTCGTATTCATGATAAACCTCCTTTCCTATAAAATTTAATATTATTATACCACTAGCCAATGAAAAAGGAAAGCATTACGCTTTCCTTAGAATTATACTATAATTAAGATATTTTATCAGGTATAACAAAGTTTATTGCATGGTGTAAAACTTCAACTTTAATCTCTTTTGAATGAAATATTTCCCCATCAATACTAATCGTTAAGTTCTTTTGAGAAACTACTTTTAGTTTTTTTGCACGTGCATAAACACAATGCTTTTTATACTTTGAATAATTTAAAATATGTTCTCCTTTTTTATACCCTGAAACAAGACGTAAAAATGTAAGACGACTTACTTTTTTAATAACACAAAATTCTAATAATCCATCATCAGTTATTGCAAGTGGAGCACATCTATATCCACCTCCATAATATTCTGCATTACTAAATGTAAGAAGTAAACTTTTACCATCAAATAATACATTACCATTTTCATCTTCAATATAAACTTTATCTCCAAGTGGTTTTAGTAAGTTTATCGCAAGCGCTAATACATAAGCACTATGAACTGATTTCATCTTCTTTCGAAACTTCATGCAATCATCATTAGTTTTTGCATCGTAACCAACATTACAAACATTAACACAAATCTTATCATTTATTTTTAATACATCTGTAGGATAACTATTTGCGTTAATAACACTTTCTAAATTAGAAAAGTCACTTTCTGGAAATGATTTTAAAAAGTCATTACAAGATCCGGTTGGAAGTATCGCAAAACTAACATTGTCATAGCCAACAAGTCCATTTGCACATTCAAACGCGGTTCCATCTCCACCTGCAGAATATATTCTAATATGCTCTTTGGGATTATTTAAATCTCTTTCTTGTAATACTCTTTTAATATTGATTGTTGCATCATTCTCGGATTTAGTTTCATAAATAACATATTTATCAGTTCTATTTTCAAATATTTTCTTAAGTTCTAAAGTTAATGTTGGAAGGGCATTTTTAACACCCGCAGTAGGATTAACAACAAAATAATGTAACATAACTCACCTAATGTTTTTCTATAAATTCTAACACTGTATTTTGATATTTTTCTTTATGCATAAGGCACGCGATAATATGAGCTGAACGATCAAATAAAACAATTGATTTTTCGCTAGTACATGCCTCATATGAATTAATTGAATGAATTGTTGGAACAAAGTTATCACTATCGCCATGCATAAATAAGATTGGGTATTTTGAATTTACCAATGACTCTTTTGTATTGCACTTTTTGATATCAAAATGTGCAATAAGCATACATAGAATTCTTACATTAAAAAGAATTACACTAGGCAAAAATTTAAATCTAGACGATACAATATGCTTTGCAAGTTCATATCCATCCATAAAACCAGAGTCCGCAATAATTCCTTTTACATTTTTCATATCATATTTTGCCATATAACAAATAGTAGATGATCCCATTGATAACCCATGCATATAAATTTCACAATTAGATTCAAAACGATTATTAATATAATCTACCCACTTTAAGATATTTTCTTTATCATTCAATCCAAATGTAATATATTTTCCTTCACTTTTTCCATGAGCTAAATGATCGACTACTAGTACGTTATATCCTTTTTCATGATAGTACATACCAGCACAAGCGTAATCATTTAATCCCATGTTCTTCCAACCATGCGAAAAGAGAATTACTTTTTTAGATCCAGTGTTACTTTTAATAAAAGTTGCATGGATTTTTTTATTTTTGTATCCATTTAAGTATACATCTTCTTTTTCAAGATTATCTAACTTTTCCCATGCTTGATCTATTTCGTTTTTATATTTTTGCCATTTTTCGCTTTTCTTCCCTTTTAAGAAAGTTTTTGCACGTACAAATGAACGATAAAAAACCATAATTGAAATAGCAAATAAACATAAATATATTATTAAAAAAATGCTTAAAATGCATAATATTAAAAATATTACATAATTTAGATCATTATTGTTTGTAAAAAATAAAAACATATTATCACCTAATATATTATATCATATTTCATCTAAATTTAAGTTAAAATACTATAGAAAAAAAATCAAACCCATTGGGTTTGATTTTTATACTTCTTCAACTGTATCAGCTTTTTTAATTTCTTCTAAAGCTTTACTAAATAAATCTCCCATACCTTCTATTTTTAATGATAAAGCCAAATCTTCACCATTATTGTTTAAACTTAGGCATGCAGAAACAGTTTCTTCTACACCATCTTCATTTGTTGATGTAAATGAATATTCCCAAAGATAACCATCATCTGTTTTAACTGGTTCAAAGTTTACAATATCATCTAATCCTTCGCTACTAATATATTCATTTACTGCTTCTTCAACATAATTAACTAGTTCATCTTTGTATTCATCAATACTACAAGTAGCTTCTACAAAATTTAAAGATAATTCAGAGAAATCATTTTCTTCATTATATATAATATTTACTTGAATATCATCGCATTCAGGAAGTTCAAAATTATCTACACCAAGTTCACTTGCAACTCCTTGCATAGCTTCTGTTACGGCTACTTTCTTAATTTCTTTAATTGTGTCACTTATATCTTCACAACTTGCAAGAGAAATAAGACCAAAAAGCATAAGTGTACACGCTAATAATTTAGTAATTTTTTTCATATTTATCTCCCACTATAATAAAATTATATTTTGTTTTTTTAGTTTTTCAATTTCTTCATCTTTCCAGATTGAAACTTGAACCTCACCAATGTGTTTTTTCTTTAAGAAAAACATACAAAGACGAGATTGTCCAATCCCACCACCAATAGTTAGTGGTAATTCGTTATTTAAAACCATTTGAGCATAGTTATTATCAAGTTTATGATCAAGGTTTTTTGATCTATGCATTACTTGTTCATAAATTGAACTGCTATCAACTCTAATTCCCATTGATGAAAGTTCTAAAGCAATATTTAACTCTTCATCCCAAACTAAAATATCACCATTTAGCTTCCAGTCATCATAATCGGGCGCACGAGAATCGTGTGGTTCATTATTTGAAAGAGGCCAACCAATTCCATAGATAAATACAGCACCATGTTCTTTAGTTATTTTATTTTCTCTTTCTTTTCCAGTTAAATCTGGATACATTTTAAGAAGTTCTTCACTTGAAATAATAAAGATATCTTTAGGAAGATTAGACTCAAGGATAGTATATTTTTCTTCAACCATGATACCAACTTTATAAATTACACCATAAATCTTTCTTACAACATCAGATAAATATTCAATTGTTCTTTCTTCTTTATTTAATACTTTCTCCCAGTCCCATTGGTCAACATATAAAGAATGAATTGCATCAGTTGATTCGTCTCTTCGAATTGCATTCATATCAGTATATAAACCATTGCCTGAGGAAATATTATACTTTTTAAGAGCCATTCTTTTCCATTTTGCAAGAGATTGAACAATTTCAATTTCTGTATCAAACTCAAGTGCTTTAAAACTTACTGGACGTTCAAAACCACTTAAGTAGTCATTTAAGCCTGATGTAGAATATACAAATAAAGGGGCTGAAACTCTTATAATGTTAAGAGCTTTCGCAAGTTCAGCTTCAAATGTATCTTTTACAAATTTAATAGCAATTTGCGTTTCTAAAAGATCTAACTTAGATTTATATGTGTTCATAAGATGATCTTCCTTTCTTTATTATTCAATATTAATACCAGCAACTCCATCAACAGGTAAAGATAAGCAAATTGTATGTGCTTTTGTTCCTACACCAAGTTCTGTTTGAATGGCTTGCATGATATTATTTTTTTCTTCACCTACTATTATTATAACAACTTCTTTTTCTGGTTCAATAGTTATGCTTAAAAATTGTAATGCATCTTTTTGAACAGAGCCACGTCCGTGTAAAATTGTACCACCACGAGCACCTGCTTTTTTAGCAACTTCCATTACTTCATCAGCAAAGCCATTATTACATATAGCCAAAATCATATGTGTCATATTATGCCTCCTTACCTAGTACAGCATTTAGTGAGCTTAAGCTATCAATACCATCAAGTGGAATACTCCAAGCAACACCATGACCAGGTTTGTCGAATTTAAGTTTTTTAATTAAAGTTATTAATAATTGATCCTTATAAATACTTTCAGTAACTGAAACAACAACATCTTTTTCTATCACACCTACACCTAAGTATTCGTAGATTTCACTAGGTGCTGTACCACTACCCATAAATATATGATGATAAGTACAACCAAGTTTGTTAAATAATTTAATTACTTTTTTTCCTTTTTTACGATCAACTACAGTTATGATTAATGATAAACCTTTTACTTTTTCCATATTATTTACCATCATTTACCCATTTAGAAATATCCACTTTGAAAGTGATAACTTCTTGAGGTACTCTTTCTTTTGTTTTTGTACGGACTTTTGTTTTAATTTGATAAATTAAACCAAGAATTTGAATTACGATTAGTGGTGTCATTGCAACCATTGCGACAGTTCCAAATGAAAATTCAACGATTTGGCTTGTTGAAGCTGCAGTGCCTATTAAGCCTGATGCCATTGGTAGTAAGAATGTAGCAGTCATTGGACCAGATGCAACACCACCTGAGTCAAAAGCAATTGCTGAGAAAATCTTTGGTGAAAATAAACTTAAGATTATCGCTAGTAAATATCCAGGTACAAGAATCCATAAAATATCTATTTTTAAGATAACTCTTAAAAATGAAAGTCCGATTGAAATGGCAACACCAATTGCCAGTGTAAATAACATTACTTTTCTAGAAATTGAACCAGC
>CAJGCS010000004.1 GCA_904501965.1 uncultured Bacilli bacterium
TCCCCATTCTTTTAAATTAGCATCACTTACATCTTTTAGATTAGAAGTATTATATTTAAAAATTGATGCAGAACCTTTACTATTAGAGATATTCCAAGCTACATAACTAATGTTTCTATCATCTAATACTTTTTTCCATTTATTTCCATTAGTTTCACTTATACTACCATCACCTGAAGATTCCATAAAACCGAATTCACTAATGAAAACCGGGAAGCCGCTGTCATATGCATTAACAACTTGTGTAGTACTTCTATGATCCGCAGCATAAAAGTGATAAGTATACATTATATTATTATAACCTACAAGTGGATCTTTCATTACAGAATTTAAATCAGCAGTCCATTTAGGATTACCAACTAAAATTACTGCATCAGTATTTTTTCTTATGATTGGAATAATTTCATTTGCATACTTTTTGCAATCAGCCCATGTTGTAGAACCATTAGGTTCATTCATTATTTCATATAAAATATTATCTTGATCTTTATAATATTCAGAAATATATGCGAAAAATTCTTTTGATTCCTCTAAATATGTTAATGGATTTTTGTCTAAGACATTTTCAGCACCTACCATATGCCAATCGACAATAACATAAAGACCTAAATCAGTTGCAATATCAATACCTCGATGAAGTGCTTCTAACATTCTTCTTTTTGTGTTTTCATTTCCATCGCAATATCCGTTTTCATCTGTATATAAAGCAAGTCGAATTACATTGTTACCGAAATTTTCTTGAATTTCACAAATAGTATCAAAATTAACTACAAAACTAAACCATTGTAGACCATGTGTACTTAATCCATATAACTGATATTTTTCACCATATTGATTAACTAAATCTCTACCATTAATGCTTAATTTACCATTTTTATGATAAGCATTATCTACATAATTAAATTCTGAAATAATATGGTCACAATTTTTACATTTAATTTGTTTAGTACCAAGAGTATTTGAAGTTGCTGGTAAAACAACTTTTATTTCATCTTGAACATGTCCTTCTTTATATTCAGTATCAACAAAAGTTAAATCACAATTTTTACATGTATATTTAGTTTGACCATTTTGTTCACAAGTTTTTGGAACTAATATTTCAATATTAAAATCATGTTCAAGATCAACAGTTCTTTCATCTAAAACTTTTTCACATTTAGTACAAATTATATGTTGGTCAATATCTTCTCCACATAATTCACCGTTGATGCTAATCCAGTCAGATTTAAATAAAGAACATTCATGCTCATCAATTAGAGGTTCATGTCCTTCACATTTATCTTCTAATAACGGACAATCATCTGATAAACATTTACCACACTCTAAACAACTAATATGTTGATGTGGCTCTTCTTTTTTAATAACTTGAATTTCAATTGTATCGAAATATTTAATTTCGTTATTAATTACATAAGCAGTAACATTTGATATACCTTCAGATAAACCAATTACTACTCCGTTTTGATCAACGCTTATAACATCAGTATTTGAACTTTCAAAGAATATTGGATCGCTTAAATTAACTAAATTAACTTCAAGTGTAACTTTCTCTCCTACTTCAATAGCTGAAATTTCATTTAATTGTACTTCTTTTGTTTGACTTGGTTTATTACAACTAATTAAAAAAGTACTTAATACAACAAGTAATAATATTATAAATTTATTTTTCATAAAACCTCTTATTAATTTTATTTATCAAAAAATAAAGAAATGTGCTCTGCAAACAATTGACCTAATTTAATTTGACTAAGTGAATCATAATGAGCTGTATCAGGAGTTTTAACGGGCTCATATACACAAGTTAAACCATATAAATTTGTATCAATTAAAACATTTTGCTCAGATGAATTAGCAACATTTGCTTTTGCATCATTAATAATTTTACAATGAATCCATAAAGATGGATTATCAGCTATGCAAGCATCGATAAATGCTATACCATCAGCTGATGAATATTCAACAAACTCACATCTTAAATCATATATAAAGTTTGTTAAATTGTTTTCATATTTTTTTGCGACTGATTCTACATATGAATCAGATTCACCTTGCATAAAACATATTCCTTCTATAGAAATATCATAATTTTTCATAACTAAATACTCTAAACTTGTTTTTGTATATTGTATGAATTCTTTATATAATTTTCCAGTGCTTCCAAAACTTGAAGGTGATTTCCATTGATTATAAAGATTACTTCCATTCCAAGCAAACTTTATAATAAAAAACAATTGATCTGGATACTTTTTATTTAATTCTTCTGCAAGCCCAAGTTCAGGGCCAAACATTTCATTTGTATCACCTTGTTTGTTTCGACATTTCACAAATTCTCTTGATACATTCATGTTTGTAGAATAATAATTTATATAAACATTATCATATCCTTCTTCATATTCTTGATATTTTTCTTCAGATACATTTTTCTTTAAATATTGATCTAAGCTACATCCAGATGCATTGGATTGTCCTGCAAGTAAAATTACTTTTGCAGATTGACCGTTTCCATCTTTTAATGTGTCATTAACAAAATAATGATTTTTATCATTATTACAAATTCCAATACAGATAAGTAATCCGATAATTAATATTGAAATTATTGACAACGTAAAAAGAATAATTGTACGTAATTTCTTCATATTTATCTCCTTAAATAAATATAATTATTTATAAGTTAGTAATATTTTATCATATTTTATAAGAAAATAAAATATAAATGTCCTAAAAAACTAAAAAATTTAGAAAATCTTTAAAATCCAGTATAACTTAATTTAAATAAAAAGGTGCCTAATGATTATACGCTGTTCCTGTTTTACCCCCTACCCGGTAATCATCTATATAAGCTGATCTTGCAGTACCAAGTGACGCAACACATTCAAGAGCGTAACGCATTTGACTAGATGTTTCTTCACTTATTACCCTTCTAATTTCTACAGGTCTCTTTTCTAAAATAATGTTGTTTTTATCCATAATTTTTGATAGAATATATGGTTTGTGAAGTATTCCACCATTAACAGCAGCCGAAGCAGCATTAACAAGTTGTAACATTGTTACACTATTTCCTTGTCCAAATGAGCTCGTCGCAAGCTCAACAGGACCTACGTTTTCTTCCTTAAATAAAATCCCTGAGCTTTCTCCAAGTAAATCAACTCCAGTTTTTGTGCCAAATCCATAAGCTTTAATATATTTAAATAAAGTTTCTGTTCCAAGTCTTTCGCCAATTTCCATAAAACCTGGATTACATGAGTTTTGAATTACTTCAAGAAAAGTCTGTTTACCGTGCCCACCAGCTTTCCAGTCTTTAATTCTTACACCACTTACAATTCTATATCCTGGATCATAGAATGTTTCATTTAAAGAAAACTTCTTTTCTTCAAGCCCTGCAGAATAAGTTACAATTTTAAACACACTACCAGGTTCATAACTAGACCAAATTGGTAAATTCCTGTTAAATATTTTTTGATCATAATCTTGATAATGTTCTGGTTCAAATGTTGGATATGATGCCATCGCAAGTATTTCACTAGTTTTTGGATTCATTACAATTGCACTTATTTCTTCTGGATTATAGTTTAAGCTTGCATTATAAAGAACTCTTTCTAATGAAAGTTGAATATCTAAATCAACAGTTAAATAAATATCATTTCCGCTAACAGAGTCTTCATAAAAACTTGTTAAGTCGCCAATGTTATTACCATGAGCATCGGTATAAATATTAATTCCACCACTACTTCCTTTCAAATGTTCATCATAAACATATTCTAAACCAGATAAACCTTGGTTATCAATACCTACAATTCCAATAACATGTGATAATAAAGATCCATATGGATAATATCTTTTTGTATCAGCAACCACATAAATGCCTTTATATTTTAATTTTGTTATTTCACTTGCAAGTTCAACTGATATTTTTCTTCCAGCAGGTTTGATAATTTCAACAGATACTCTTTTATTTAAGTGTTTTAAAATCTCATTCTTAGAACAGCCTAAAATTTTTGATATATTAGTTGCAACTTCATCTTTATTTTCTACTTGAGAAGGAATACAAATAAGTGTAGGTGATAGGATACTACCTACAATTAATTTTCCATTTCGATCATAAATATTACCTCTTGCACCTTCGACAGGTGCAGTTCTAGTCCATAATTCTAAAGCTTTTTTATAATATTCTTCATTTAAAGATACTTTAACATAAGATAGTCTTATAAATACACTAATAAAAACTAGTATCACTAATATATAAATTGAAATTACCCTTATACCAAAACTTCTTTTTGATAATGGTAGATTAAAAGAACTAATTATATTTTTCTTACATTTCTTCATACTTAAATATATGAAAAATAAAATAAAAAAAGTATTATATCTAAAAAATATATTATTTTTTGATATAATATTTACTGTTGGAGGTATAAATATGTTATATACAATAAAATCAAATAACCTAGAAGTAACAATTGAATCAGTAGGAGCTGAAATCAAATCGATTCTTTTTGATAATGAACAAAGACTTCATGATTCTAATAAAAAATATTGGGGTCGTTCTGCACCTATTCTTTTCCCAAATATTGGTAAATTTAAAAATGATATTACAAATATTAAAGGAAAAGACTATAAACTTCCAAAACATGGTTTTTTAAGAGACACAGAAATGGAAGTTGTAAAACAAAATGATTATTCTATTAGCTTTTCATTAAAGAGTAATGAATCAACAAAATCAGTTTACCCTTTTGATTTTGAACTAATAATTAACTATACTCTTATAAATAATCGTTTAGAATCTTCAATTCTTGTAAAAAACACATCAAACGAAGTAATGCCATTTAATTTAGGATTACATCCTGCTTTTAAAGTTCCACTATATAGTGATAAGTTTGAAGATTATCACTTAGAATTTTCCAATATGAAAACTTATCATACACCAAGCGTTGATTTAACAACTGGTACAATCGACTTTAATAAAGTATTCAGAACATTTGAAAACTTAAGTAGACTTGATTTAAATTATCAAGATTATGATTTTGATGCAATTGTCCTAAATGACATTAACTTTGATAATATTTTACTAAAGAAACAAGATAAAACATTACTTTCATTTACATTTGATGGTTTTAACTCTCTTGGTATTTGGACACCTAATAATAATGTTTTTGCTAACTTTATTTGTCTTGAACCTTGGCATGGATGTGCTGATGCTAGTGACCATGATGGTATCTATGAACATAAAAAAGATATTATCAATTTAAATGTTGGTGATTCAAAATTATTTACATATTCATTTGAATTCTATAAATAAGAAAAACTGTAGGGAAACGAACTTGTTCGTTTTTCCTACAGTTATTTTATTTTTCTAATACCTCTTAATTTAGCACTATGTGAGCGATTATTCTCATCAAGTTCTTTTTCGCTTGGTAAAATTACATTTTTATTAATTAGTTCATAATTAATTTCATAGCCTTCTGGAATAAAAGGAATTCCTTTTGGTAAATTTAATGTAACTTTTTCTTTAAATATATTCTTTACGATTCTATCTTCTAAAGAGTGAAATGTAATTACCGATAAAACGCCATTAATATCTAATAATTCAAGTGCATCTTTAAGTGCATCTTTTAAATAATCAAGTTCATGATTTACTTCAATTCGAAGTGCTTGGAATACTTGTTTAGCAGGATGTCCTTGTTTTCTTAAAACGGCAGCTGGTAAAGACTTTCTAATGATCTCTACAAGTTCAAATGTAGTTTCAATCGGTTTTACCTTTCTTGATTGTACAATATTTTTTGCGATATTTCTTGAGAATTTTTCTTCTCCATATTCAAAAAATATTTTGGAAAGTTCTTCTTGTGAATAAGAATTAACAATATCATATGCACTAAAATCGATTTCTTTATTCATTCGCATATCAAGAGGGCTATCAAAACGATAACTAAAGCCACGTTCAGGAATATCAAATTGAAAACTTGAAACACCTAGATCAAAAATAATACCATCAACTTTTGTTATTCCAAGTTCATTTAATTCTTCTTTTATATTTACAAAGTTTGATTTAATGATTGTAAAGTTATTACTAATCGCTTCTAATCGCGGTCTAGCAATATTTATTGCATCAATATCTTGGTCAAACGCGTATAAGTGACCATTTGATAGTTTTGATAAAATTAAACTTGAATGTCCTCCACCACCTAGAGTACAATCAACGTAAATCCCATCATTTTTTATATTTAGCATATCAATGCTTTCATTTAATAAAACTGAATAATGTTTTAATTCCATAATTATCACCTATTTCTATTATATCATAAAAATGAAAAAACGCATCCTCCGATGCGCTTCATTAAAATAAAAGCATTAGCTAAAAACTATTTTTCTTCTTTTTTAGCTTTTCTACCTTTTTTAGGAGTAGTGCTTTCTTCTACTTGTTCTGTTTCTTTAACTTTTACTTCAACGATCTTCTTTTCATTGTAGTAACCACATACAGGACATACACGGTGACTTAATTTCATTTCACCACATGTAGGACATTTAACCATACCAGGTGCAGAAATTTTATAATGAGTACGACGTTTTAGTTTACGAGTTTTAGAAACACGTCTTTGTTGAGCTATAGCTCCCATGTTTTACTCCTCCTCAAAAATGTCATCGTCTTGGATGATTTCAATACCACGTTCTTTTAAGATATCATATGCATTCGGCAAAGTAACAGATATTGGTTTTTCAACTAAAATGTTAGTCCAAATTACATTTTTCATATCTACAGTGTTATTTTCTATTAAGAAATATTCGTCTTCTTCTAGAACACTAAATACTTGATCATATTCATATTCCATAACATAATCAACAGGATCAAGTGTTAAGGCACATTGTAATACTAAAGGTACATACATTTTGTATTTAAAACGATATGTTCCAGTTTGTATTTTTTCAATTGTACCACTAACTTTAACTTCTTCAATTCCTAAAATATCTTCGACAGTTTTAATATCTTCAGAAAAATCTAAAGAAAAATCAAAGTTATAAATTGAAGTCGTTAGTTTTTCTAGTTGTTGAACTGACCATTTCATACTTATCACCTTAAGACCTTTATTATTATACTATATTTCTTTAAATTTTACAAAATATATGCAAAACTTTTTTATTTGTGATTTTTAAACTTACCTAAATCATATAATAATATTAGAGGTGATATAATGAGAAACTGGTTACAGAGGACTTTAGTACAGCTTAGGGGAACATTTAAAAGTATGTTGCGTTATTTAATCTGTATTTTTGTTTGGCAATTATTCTTAACAATTTTCTTTTTTTGTTGGTCAAATTTAATAATTTTAGTAATAATAGGAATTGTTTTACTTCTTAATTTATTTCTACTCGTCTGAGAAATTTTCAAAATATTTCTTTATACTTTCGCTCACATTCACAATTATTGCACTATTTATATGATCATTATTTGTAAGTTTTATTCTCATAATATAAATAAATAACACTAAATATCGAAAATAATCATATTCAAAATGATTATTTTCTTTTATTAATATGTCTTTAATTATACTTTTAAAATCTATATTTACCATTTCATTTTCAACATATAATTTTGCGAAATCTAAACTACTAAGACCAATCTTTCCATTTTCAATACTACATAAATAGTTATATCCTTTAACATTTATTAAATGTTCTAATTTGGGATTATTATGGATAAAACTAAAGTTAATACTCTCTTTTGACTTCACTGTGCTAATTATTCTTTTTTGAAGTTTTATAAGTTCTGATTTAGCATTCAAAATATATTGATAATTAGATAGAATTCCCATACTATACTCTTTCAAGTCATCTAATTCAACTTTTCTTATATAATCTTCTAAAATCCTGAACTGAAAATCAAGTCTTCTTGTTATTTCTTCAAACTTTGGCCTTGATGATAACGGATCAAGTTGTTTTTTGAAAGATGTCATTTGATGAAGTGTATCAATATTTTTTATTAAGTTATTTAATTTAGCATCTTTTTTTATTGTAATATCATTATAATAATTACTAATATAAATCGATGAATTAGCATTTCTAGTTACATAATTATTTTTTTTATTTAAAATTGGATAAAGAATATTATTTGTTCCTTGATTATATAAATAATGATATTTTTCAAGTGCATTATACGTTGTTTTTTTAATAAAAAATGTTTCACTTTGTAAAGTTTTTAATAAATATGCTTTCGAAGTTATATTGCTTATATTATTAATATTATCTAAAGGTATTTCATAATATTTAACAATGCATGGTTTTATATTTCTAAATTCCTCCATTTTAGTTACTTAAGTATTATCCTTTTATATTTTACAAAGTCTGTTTTTTTGTTATCATTAAATATTTTATCGATTCCTACATTATTATTTTCACAAAAACTATCTAATTCTTTTGTATCGTTATAGTAACATATTTTAATGGTGCGTTTTTTCTCGTTTTCTTTTTCATTTTTAAAATCAATAGTATTAATTAGGGTATTTTTATTAACATCGTTTTCGACATTTTCTAAAGTCGTGGGTAAATTATCATTTGCTAAATCAAGTTTTTCATCAATAAGATGGTCTATTTCTATCTCTTTTTCTTTTTTTATTTCCTCAAAAGTATTATTTTCTTCTACCACAACCGGTATTTCAATTATATCTTCTTTGGAATTTGTATTTTCTTCTATTTCATAATTTTCATATTTAATTAAAACATCAAACATAACCTCGATTCCTCTTCCATCAACTGGATTATAATCAAGATCGACACAATCGATATCTATAATCTCAAAATCATTTGTTGAAAAAATAATATCAAATAAAATTTCATCAGAGAATGAATTTGTGTTAACTAAATCTTCAGTTAAATAAGTTCCACTTACATCAAGTTTACCAGTAATGATATCATCTTTTTTATGATATTCTTTTATTTCAGCACTAATATCATTAATTTTAATAAAATTTCTAAGCTTAATAAAAGCTGTATAGTTCATTTTTAATTCTAATATATTCATTTAATCTCTCCTTTAATAAATTATATTCTAAATCTTTATATCTATTCATTTATAATCAATTAGACTAAATAATTATATCAAAACAAGTTTAAAAAATTTGTCATATTTTAGATACTAAAAAAACTTGACTAAAAAATAGTCAAGTTAACTTTAGTATTTAGGTAATTCATCAATCTTTCTTAAAAATTCTTCTGGAAGTTCTGATGAAAATTCCATATATTCATTTGTTCTAGGATGAACAAAACCAAGTGTTTTTGCATGTAAGTATTGACCAAATTCTGTAGTTTGTTTTTTTACTCCATAAAGAGGGTCACCTACAACAGGATGGTTAATATAAGACATATGTACCCTAATTTGGTGAGTACGACCAGTTTCAAGTTTTAATTCAACTAAAGTAAAGTCACGATAGCGATCTAAAACTTTAAAATGTGTTACAGATGGTTTACCGCTTGGAACTACTGCCATTTTTTGACGGTTACTAGGATCTCTACCAATTGGAGCTTCAATACGTCCTAAGTTATGACTAATATTACCAGTTACAATAGCGATATAAGTTCTTGTAGTTGTTTTATCTTTTAATTGTTCAGCTAAAATACGGTGTGCATAATTATTTTTACAAACAACTAGTAATCCTGATGTATCTTTATCGATTCTATGAACAATACCAGCTCTGATATCGCCATTCATATTTGATAATTCATTACAATGATATAATAGACCATTTACAAGTGTACCATGCGTATGCCCTGGTGCTGGGTGTACTACAAGTCCACTTGGTTTATTTACAACAATTAAGTCATCATCTTCGTATACGATATCAAGAGGAATATTTTCTTTAATCATATCGATTTCATCTTGTGCTATTTCTTCAACTACAATTTGATCATTATCAAACAACTTATAACTTGGTTTAACAATCTTATCATTTACTTTTATTTTACCTTGATTGAAGTATTCTTTTAATTCAGTTCTTGAAACTTCTTCTATTTGTTCTGCAAGGTACTTATCAATTCTTATTTCTTCACTTGTTCCACTATAAATAATTTCTTTTTTAATCATTTGAAATAACCTCATCTTCTTTAGTTTCAAGAATTTCATTAGTATTATCGTTATTAATTTCTTTATCTTCTGTAACTTTTGCATCAACAATAATTGTTTCTTTGTTTTCTTCTTTTTTCTTTTTTTCGTCTTTATCAAAGAATAACACATGAATAAGAAGAGCAAAAGTACCAACAACTAAGCAGGCATCAGCAATATTCCATATACCAAATTCTAATCCAACAAGTTCAAAAATATAATTAGTATTAATAAAATCAACAACTCCCACATTCGTTTTATTAGGTAAAAGTGGTCCATCATAAAGTAAAGCAGGGAAATTTGATATTCTATCTACTAAATTACCTAAAGATCCACCAAGCATTAATGCAAGAGCAATAGAACCAATAGGTTTTTTCTTAAAGTCTCCGTACTTAATAATAAAGAATATTATCACACCAGACATAATAAAACTAATACCAGAAAGAACATACCAAGGAGCATCTTCTAAAAAGCTAAATGCAATACCAGTATTAAAACATAGATCAAGTTTTAAGAATTCACCTAAAACTGGAATTGCCTTTCCACATTCAAGTACACTTACCGCAATCACTTTTGAAATAATATCAACTAATAAAATAGTAACTACAATTGATGCACTAATAATATATTTTAAATATTTTTTCATAGGTCCTCCTATCTAAGAATAAATAAAATAATAACTAACACGACAGATATAACTGATGTAAAGATATTTAATAAATCTACGATAAAGATTTTCTTGATATTAATATCTGGTAATTCTGATGGATTAATATCAGGATTTTTTTGTTTATATTCAATAACATAAGATTGTAAAATCTTATTTTGAATAATATCAACAACTATAAAAGCAGAAAAAGATAAAACAAAAGTAAAAATTAAATTTAATTTACCTAAAAACATTTTTGATGGAAAATGCATATGTAATACAATATTTAGGGTAACTGGGAAAAAGTATACAAGCGCAGTTAATAAGAATGCGACAACATATACTAATACCGACTTTTTCTTAAAATTAGGAATTACTTTTAATTTTTCATGTTCTTTTGAAATTTCGTCATTAATTTTTTTAATTTTTTCTCTATTTAAGAAGTACGTGATAACTTGAGCAATTAAAAGGATAGCTAAAATAACAAATAAAATCATATTATCTTCTCCAATTCTTCTACTGCTTCTTCTAAAGATCTTACAGGAATAATTTTTAGATTTGTTCTTTTAAATATACTAATAAATGCTAAAGCTTCTTTAGCTTCTAGATAATTCATTTCCTGAATTTTTTCATCAGTATAATGCATATCAATTGGAACAAAGAAATAGTCAACATCAGAATAAACTGCAGTATAAATTTTTTGTTTACATGAACCAATTATTCCAACATATCCAAATTCATCAATTTCTCCTGTGCCTGAAATTTTTAATCCTTGAGGAAAGCTTATATTTTTTAATTTAACATATAAATATAATGCTTGCATTAAACCTGCACTTGGCCCGTATGAATTAGGAAGACTTTTTTCAAGTTGAGGATATTCTTCTTTAATTGGATAATCATATACTCTACTAAAACTTAAGCCTATTTTATTATTATTATCTTTATTATATTCAAATTTTAATTCAACTTCTTTTGCGCCTCTTATTACTGTTCCAATAACATAATTTCTTGTTGGATCAGTTTCTTTAGCATATTTAATAGCATCATTAGGATTATATTCCTCAGATAATTTAATGCCATCAATTTTTGTTACATATTCATTAATCTTAATATCACTACTATGATATGTAGAAACACTTGAAACACAGTAACCAATAAATGTTTTTTCTAAAGGATATCCAGCTAAATTATAAGCTGCGATTACCGAATTTTGAATACTTAAAGTTCGGTGAAGTGATCCTTGGCTAGCAGAATAATCATCTGAAGTATTTAAATTTTCCGGTAAGTCTTCAAGTCCACAGAATGGATTAATTTTAGATACAACATAGTTGAATAATGAAATGTTATTAAAAGAATATACTGAAACAGAATTTATGTCAATATTTTCTGATTCACTACCTTCAATTTCCATATAAGTATCAATTGAAGTAAGGGTTGCAGGAGTACTAACTGAGTACTTTACTCTAACAAGAAGTGATGTAATTGTAATACTTGTTAATAAGCCAAAACAAAGTATCCAAATCCATTGTTTTTTAAAGAAATATTTCATTATTTATCAATTTCTACTTTCATTGGTGCAACTTTTCTCCAAGTTACACCAGCACTAGATAACATTTTTTTAGATGCCATATCAGATTCAGTACCCTCATATTTATCACTCATATATACTATTTCCTTTATACCACTTTGAATAATTAGCTTTGCACATTCATGGCATGGAAATAAAGTTACATACAGTCTAGCATTGTCTAAACTAGTTGTAGAGTTTAAAATAGCATTAGGTTCTGCATGTACAACATAAGGGTATTTTGTATCTAAAAATTCACCACTTCTTTCCCAAGGGAATATATCGTCACTACATCCATAAGGAAGGCCATTATAACCAATACCAATGATTCTATTTTTTTCATTTACAATACAAGCGCCAACTTTAGTATTTGGATCTTTACTTCTTAAACTTGATAAAATAGCTACTCCTATGAAGTATTCATCCCAAGAAATATAACTATTACTTTTTGCCATTGTTTCTTTCCTCACATTTCATAAATTCAAGTAATTCATCTGGACTTATTGTTTCATCACTTGATTTTGTTTTAGATATTTTTTCTTCAAGTTCTTCTTTACAAATAGTATTTGTACATGAAGAACATTTTTTAGGAAGTTTAACACTTTCAGGTGCTTTTAATTTTTTCATTAAAATGACTGATACTATAAACATTAAGATTGCAAATATTATTACAATTACCGCAATTAGTTCTCCATGGATACTAAATAAAATATTTATACTTTGTATCAATGATTTTTGATACATTATTTACCAACCTTTAATGATAATTCATGTAATTGTTTATCAGCAACTTTTGTAGGAGCTTCTGATAAAGGACATCTTGCACTTGCGGCTTTAGGGAAAGCAATAACTTCACGTAAGTTATCATTACCTGTTAATAGCATAACAAGTCTATCTAACCCGATTGCAAGACCACCATGTGGAGGTGTACCATATTTAAGAGCATTTACAAAGAATGAAAATTGTCTTTCAATTTCTTCATCACTCATACCAATTGCTTTAAACATCTTAGCTTGAATATCTTGGTTGTGAATTCTAATACTACCACCACCAAGTTCATAACCATTAAGTACAATATCATAAGCTTTTGCAAAGGCTTTAGAAGGGTCTGTTAATAAATATTCTTCGTGACCTGCTTTTGGAGATGTGAATGGATGGTGAGCGGCAACATATCTATGTTCTTCTTCATCATATTCAAATAATGGCCAATCAACTACCCATAAGAAATTAAATTTATCTTTATCAATTAAATTCATTTCTTTTGCAACTTGTAAACGAAGTGCGCCAAGTGAGAAGTTTGCATTTTCTAAAGTATCAGCAACAATTAATACTAAATCTCCATTTTCAATATTTAAGTTTTCTTTTAATGCATTTTGTTTTTCAGCATCTACAAACTTAGCAATTGAACCTGAGAATGCATTATTTTCATATTTTAACCATGCAAGACCATGTGCATGATATTTTTTTGCAAGATCAGTTAAACGATCAATTTCTTTTCTTGAATATTTACCTGCACCACCTACTACTTTAATAGCCTTAACAACACCACCGGCATTTAAAGCATTTTCAAATACTACAAATGGTACATCTTTTGCCCAAGAAGATAAATCTTCAAGTAACATTTCAAAACGAGTATCAGGTTTGTCACTACCATAAAGGTTAGTTGCATCTTTATAGCTCATTCTTGTAAATGGAGCTTTAATTTCTATTCCTAATACTTCTTTCCAAATACGAACTAATAATCCTTCAATTAGTTCATAAATATCTTCTTCATCAACAAATGAACATTCAACGTCAATTTGAGTAAATTCAAGTTGTCTATCAGCTCTTAAGTCTTCATCACGGAAACATTTAACAATTTGGAAGTATTTTTCTAAACCAGAAACCATTAATAATTGTTTATACATTTGAGGTGATTGTGGTAAAGCATAAAAAGCACCTTCATAAAGTCTTGATGGAACTAAGAAGTCACGTGCACCTTCAGGTGTAGATTTACCTAAAACTGGAGTTTCAACTTCAATAAAGTCTCTTTCATCAAAATAGTTACGTGTTGCAATATAAACTTTATGACGTAATAAAAGATTTCTTTGCATTGTAGGACGACGTAAATCTAAATAACGATATTTCATTCTTGTATCTTCTAATGCATCAGTGTCATCTTGAATTAACATTGGAGGTTGTTCAGCAGTATTTAAAATAGTAAGTTCACTAACAATTACTTCAATTTCTCCTGTAGGAAGTTTAGGGTTTTTACTTTGACGTTCAACTACTTTCCCTGTTGCTTTTAAAACATATTCACTTTTTACAGAGTTAGCAATATCGTACATTGCATTGTCAGGTTCAACAACAAGTTGAGTAATTCCGTATCTGTCACGTAAATCAATGAAAATTAATCCACCTAAATTACGCTTTTTACTACACCAACCAACAAGTGTAACTATTTCATTTACATGTTCAATTCTTAATTCATTATTATTTCTTGTACGCATATTCATTACCTTCTTTATTAAATTCTTTTAATATATTCTTAACTTCTATTACTTTTTCTTCTTTTGTTTCAATATTTTTAACTTTAATTAATCCGTTATTAAGTTCGTCTTCACCTATGATTAAAACATGTTTTGCTTTAATACGATCAGATAGTTTAAATTGTGGTTTTAAATTATGATTTATATAGTCAATTTCACATTTTAAATTATATGATCTTAAATAATTAGTAAGTCTAATACCTTCAAGCTTAGTAACTTCACCAATAGTAATAACACAAGCATCGGCTGATTCATCTAATACAGGTGCAACACCAAGTTCATTCATAACTAAGATTAAACGTTCCATACCGGTTGCAAAACCAATTGCATCAGTATCAGGACCATCTAACTCTTTTGCAAGCCCATTATATCTACCACCTGCAAGTAATGTTAAACCATTAATTGGTGATGCAGGATCATCATAAATAAATTCAAATACAGTACTTGTGTAGTAATCAAGTCCTCTTACAAGTTTTTCATCAACTTCATAGTTAATGTCTAAAGCATCAAGAGCACTAATTACACTTTTTGCATATTCTTTATCTTCTTCAATTAGATAATCCGAAATCTTTGGAGCATTTTTCATAATTTCAGTTTCTTTATCTACTTTACAGTCTAAGATTCTTAATGGATTTTTAAGAAGTCTATTTTTACAGTCTGCACACATAGAATCAATATTTTTTGTGAAATATTCAACTAGTACTTTCTCATAGTTTGCACGACTTTGTTTTGAACCAATATTATTAACAAGCACCTTTACATTTTTAATACCAAGTTTCTTTAAGAAACTATCTGCAAAACAAATTATATCTGCATCTAAGTAAGCAGATCCAGGTCCAAACGCTTCAACACCAAATTGTCTAAATTCACGATATCTACCTGCTTGAGGACGTTCATATCTAAACATTGGTCCTACATAGAAATATTTAGAAAGCCCAGGATTAATATACATCTTATTTTCAACAAACCAACGTGTAACTCCAGCTGTACCTTCAGGACGAAGTGTAATACTTCTATTAGAACGATCAACAAAAGTATACATTTCTTTAGAAACGATATCACTACCTTCACCTACACCACGTGCAAATAGTTCAGTTGCTTCAAATGTTGGTAGCATTACTTCTTTAATACCATGACTATTACAAATTTCTTTTGCAACACCTTCAATATAACGATAAGTATTTAGTTGTTCTCCAAAATAATCTAATGTACCTTTAATTTTACTAACTTTCATAAAAATTACCTCTTTCTAAAAAAAATAAGGAACTTCATATGTAAAGTAAACATAATGCTACTTACAAAATCTAAGGACGCGAGTTATCGCGCGGTGCCACCTTAGTTGAAATTCCCCTCATTAACAGATTTAACGCATACATTACGCTTCTAAAGAGTTTGTCAGACTCCGTAAACAAAGATTTTTATAAAATAAATCGAATTTATTATACCAAAAACTTCTATTTTTATCAAGTAAATTATACTAAATTTAATAATATATAAATAACTAAATAGCAGTTACTTCTATTATAATTTCAATTACTGGTATCTTAGGTTTTACATCCGAACTTTCACTAGAATAAGTTATATCAATTATTTCATCATTTATCCATGTAATGCTGGATGCTTTATAATAATCACCATCAATTTGAACATAATATTCATCATCAATAGTATAAACTACATAATCAGTATCATCAAGTACTACATAAGTATAATTATATAGATGAGAATTAAGATTGTGTAATTCTTCTTTAACCTTATCATATGATTGATATTTACCAATTTCATCTTCATCAAAATAAATTCCAGGATTTTGATAATTAAATCTGCTTCCCCATAAAAACTCAATTTTAATCACAAATTCATAATAGTTATCTATAGATTTATAATAGATATCTTCTCCGCGTTCAATATCACCATTTAAAATATAATCAATTATAATAGACATACTACCATCATATTCATTTACTATATAACTATATTTATCTTGATCAATTGTAAGATAGCCATTATAGAACAAATATGCAATACTTTGTGGAAGTTTGATTTTAACTTGAAAATCATCTATACTTGTATTACCTGTAATTTCTCCGGTAATATAAAGATTCATTTGTTCAAATTTATCTTCACCACATTGAATTCTACCAGTTGTATCCGTTTCTTTAGGTGTGAAATTAAATTCTAAATTATCCGTAGATACTTCAATATTATTTGGACTACTTTCACCACTATATACAGTATAGTATTTTATATTACTTATATCTAATTCATTATCTGATACAATACCAACTTCGACATTTCCATAAGAATCAACATTAGTAGGTGTTTTTAAAAATAATGGTATTAAACAAATTGCAAGAATAATTAAACCAATAATTATAATTGCTAAAACTAAAAATAAAGCAAGTGCTAATACTATCCCGCTAATAATTAAAAAGATTTTTACTGATTTTTTCATAACTATGTTAAGATCCTTTGTAAAATTTATTAATCACATTATATCATATTAAATTTTTTAATTCAATAAATTTATGCCAAATATAACTTAAATTAAAATAAGAGAGTGGTTAACTCTCTTATCTTTTGTTTTTTCTAAATTTACGTTTATTAAAAACTGTATAGACAATTACTAAAGCAAATATTCCTGCAACAATTACAAAGAAGCCAATAGTTACCCAAATAGGTAAATTAACTGCTTTAACACTTGCCCACATTTCAATAACTTTGTTGTTTTGAACACCGAAGTCTTGCATTATTGCACAGCGTTCAACAGTACCTAAATCAGGGTATTGCGTATATAATTGTCCACTAAGTGAAGATGTATAAATAATACCATCGCAATCTTCATCAAGAGTACCTTCAAAGAAATAATTAAGATCATAAGGTATTAAATCTGTTGTATCAAAAGATCCATCTTCAAGCTCAACTGATTCATCATACCAATCACTTATCTCATCGAAAACTTCCTGTCCAGCTATAGCACTAGTATAACCGACCATATTCATATTTCTAACGGCATTTTCTGGTCTTGAAACATAGTCTACGAACATTTGAGCAAGAACGGTATCAGCGCCTTTTGGCATAACCCAACCATCAAACCAAATATTTGATCCTTCTTGTGGAACTGAGAATGCAAGAATCTTGTCATCTTCTTCTTCAGCTAAACTCATAGAATAAACAGCATCGCCACTCCATGCAAGTTGAATACGAATCTTACCATTGACAATGTCTGTTTTCCCACTATCTACTTCAAAACCAAATAGATTAGATTTTAAATCTTGTAAATGATCTAACACTTTATCTAGTGTTTCATCATCACAACGATTCATGATTTCATTAATTTTTGCAGTATATTCATTACTTGTAATATCACCATTTAAATAATCAGCTCTTAAAGCTTCAAGTTCGTCTAAATAAACGTGCATTACACCAGGAATATAAGTATCTCTGATACTATCTTTTGAAGATACCATACCTTTATACTTTGGATTCCACATAATTTCCCAAGTAGTTATTTCTTCTTCTGTAACATATTCTGGGTCGTATACAAGACCTACTGTACCCCACATGTATCCTTTGGCATAATCAGCCATTGATCCTCCATTTGATACTGGAGTATTTTTAAATAAGTTTTGAATATATTTTGATGCATACTTATCATATGTTGGAGTTGCACCTTCTTCAAAAGGTATTAACATATCAGCTTTGATCATTCTCATGATCATATATTCAGATGGGCAAACTAAATCATATGTTGTTTTACCTGTTTTTAAAGTATTAAACATTGATTCATTTGTTTCAAATGTATCATAGATAACTTCTATTTTTTCACCATATGTTTCGTAGTAATACTCTGCAAAGTCATCTAACATTGATGTTGCACCTTCTTCCATAGTGCCATCATCAATATAATCTTGCCAGTTATAAATACGAAGAGTTCTAACTTCTTCTTTAGTATTACATGATGTTAGGGTAAAGATTAAAACAAGTGAAAGTAAAACAAAGCTTATTCTTTTCATTTATTAAATCCTCCCATCTTCTTTTGTCTTTTATTATAAAAATTAACAATTAATAAAATAATTAACGTAATAATAAAGATAATAGTTGTAAGGGCTCTAAGCATTGGAGGAAGTGCGCCTTTTTTAGCAGTAATACCATAAATGTATGTACTAAGCGTTACAAAAGAAGGATCTTTTGTAAAGGCAGTAATAATATAATCATCTAGTGATAATGTAACAGATAATAAGAAACCTGATAAAATACCTGGCATTATTTCTGGAATAATTACTTTACGAAGCGCTTTTGCAGGTTTTGCCCCTAAATCAAGGGCAGCTTCATAAGTATTTGGATCAAGTTGTTTTAATTTTGGTGTAATACTTAGTACTACAAATGGAATTGTTAAAACAACATGACCAATAAGTAAAGTTATGAAATTAAACTGAATACCTAATGCAACAAACATAATTGTAAGTGATAAGGCAGTTACAATTTCAGGGTTAAGTACTGGAATTTGACCAACAACATCAAATACTCTTCTCATCTTTTTAGATGAATAGAAAATACCAATAGCACCAAGTGTACCAAGAAGTGTTGAAACAATACCTGTAGTTAAAGCAACAATTACAGTATTAAAGAATGCTGTAAGAACTTCTTCATCATTAAATAAATCAATATATAAATCAAAACTAAAACCATTCCAGTTACCAATTAATGTTGCATTAGTAAAACTAAATAAAATTAGTATTAATATTGGTGCATACATTGAAAATAACATTACGTATACAAATACTTTTGCGACAGTTTTAATGATTGATTTAATTTTAGGAGAATTAAAGTTAATTTTTGTAGGTGAAACTTCTGTAATTCTTACATCATTAATTCTTCTTTTTTTAGATAAATGCATAAATGTCATTAATAATATAAGTATTACCATAAGCCACCTCTTGCATTTTCTTCTTTTTCAACGTTTCTTGTTAAGAACATTGAAACAAGAATTATAACTAACATTGTAAGTGCAAAGAAACTACCTAAATGCCACATTGCTTGATCAAAATATGTTTGAATAATATTACCAATTAGTGCAAATTGTCTTTCACCCATTACATCACTAATAACAAATGAAGACATTGTAGGCATAAATACCATATTAGCAGCTGATATAATACCAGGCATTGTCATTGGTATTATTGTTTTAACAAATGTTTGAACAGGAGTAGCTCCAAGATCCATTGAAGCTTCTATTAAACTTCTATTCATTTTTGTCATTGTTGAATAAAGCGGTAGAATCGTAAATGGTAAATAGTTATAAACCATCCCTACCATAGTTGCAAAGAATGGATATTTTGCACCTGTTATATCAATACCAGTAATTTCTTTAAAACCATAGAACATCTCACGAGTTGCGGAAGTTCTTAAAACAAAGTTAATCCACATTGGCATAATAAATAAAATTACAACTAAGAAACTAAACTTGTATTCTTTTTTTGCAAGTATATAAGCAATTGGATAACCAATAAGTAAACAAATTACAGTATTTAAGAAACCTGTGAAAATACTAACGATAAATGTATTAATATTAGAAATGTTTCCGAAAAATGATAATGCATTTTCAAATGAGATTCGATATCCTTCACCACGATAAACAAAATGAGGATTTGATTCAACATTTTCAGTAAATGCATAAATAATAATTAAAACAAGCGGTATAATTACATATAAAACTAAGAATATACCGTAAGGAATTGCAAGTAACTTACGCGAAAACTTAGGCTTTGACATATTTTTTTGCCTCTTGTTTTAGAATAAGTTTAATAGATTCTGGTTTTACATATACACTTACTTTATCATGTTCATTCCAAGTGTATTCAGTATCTACAACAAAATCTTCATCTTCGGCAGTTCTAATAATAAGTTGGTAGTGGTCCCCTTTATAAATAAATGAAACTATTTCACCAGATACAATACCATCTTCTTCATTATCAATGATTTCAATATCTTTAAGGCCAATTATAGCTTTAACATCCGCATCAGTTAAATCGTATTTAACGCCTTTTTCATCAACTAAATATCCTTCATCATCAACATGTGAATTAGGAATAAGTTGTGTAATATCACATTCAAATGCAGCTTCACTAATGACAACACGGTTATTCTTATCAATATAAGCATCGTAATAGTTGTTTGTAAATTCTTTTTTCATAATATGAATGTCATTTGGAGTAAGAGTAATACTTGCAAGACAATTAATCTCTAAGTTTCTTGTATCTTGAATAATTACTTCACTTCGGCCAATCATCATAGTATATTCGTAGTGTACGCCTTTGAAAACTTTATTTACAAGTTTTCCATCAACCATACCCTCACCTGCAGCTCCGAGCTTAATATCTTCCGGTCTAACTACAACGTCTACTTTTTCATGAACCGGAAATTCATCTAAGCAGTCAAATATCTTAGTTAAGAAACGAATCTTCTTATCACCAACCATTGTACCTTCATAAATATTACTTTCACCAATAAAGTCTGCAACAAACGCATTTTCAGGTTCATTGTAAATGTCTTCAGGTTTACCAATTTGTTGGATGCAACCATCTTTCATAACTACAACTGTATCTGACATTGTTAAAGCCTCTTCTTGATCATGTGTTACATAAATAAATGTGATACCTAGTTTTTTATGCATTTCTTTAAGTTCGATTTGCATTTCTTTACGCATTTTTAAGTCAAGTGCTCCAAGAGGTTCATCAAGTAATAAAATCTTGGGCTCATTGATAATAGCTCTTGCAATTGCGATTCTTTGTTGTTGACCACCTGATAAAGTAGTAACATCACGATATTCGAATTCTTCTAAATCAA
>CAJGCS010000005.1 GCA_904501965.1 uncultured Bacilli bacterium
GTGTGGTTTTGGAGGTATTGACTGGTTCGGTACTAATATGGCTGGTGCTGGAAGTTTGATTTTTGAAAATGTTGATTTTAGTTTCTTACCAAGTATCTTATCATTTATCGATGCTGAATATATCACTGGTTTATGTGTTTTGTTAATCTACATTGTATGGAACTCATTACCATTTAAAATCTTAATTCTATTAAGTTCACTACAAAGTATTGATAAACAATACTATCAAGCAGCTAAAATTGATGGTGCATCTAAATTTAAAACATTCATGAATATAACTGTTCCATTTGTTTCGCCACAGCTTGTATATTTGATGATCACATCATTTATCGGAGCTTGGAAAGAATATACTGCCGTTGATGCGATCTTTGGTGTATCTGGTGGTACAAAAGGTAGTGCACAAAATATGACTACTGTTGTATGGCATATTTATAACAAAATTAGTAATGGTGGTAGTACCGGAATGGGCCAAGCTGCCGCATTCGCAGTTATATTGTTTATAATTATTCTTCTGTTCACTGGTGTTAATAGATATATCAGTAACAAGAAAGTTCATTACTAGGGAGGATAATTATTATGATGCCGTTATTATTTATTGTTGTTTTAATTATTCTAGCTCTTGTAATATTTATTCTTACAGATAAATATACAAAGCTAGCAATTAACAAAGCAAAGAAAGAAAAGAAAAAATTAATTAAAGCAGGAAAAGATGCAAGTAATGTTAAAGTTCCTGTTCAAAAAACTGCTGAACAAAGAATTGTAGAACACGTTTCTAGCAAATCTATTGGTGACACTGCAGTAGAAATTATTGCACGTGAAAAAGTAATGGATTTCTTCAAACAATTTATTTGTTATGCATTCTTAATTGTTACAGCTGTTTTAGTTGTAATTCCGTTCTATTGGATGTTCGTTGTTTCTTTAAAAACACAAGGAGAAATTGACTTACCATCACCAACATTATTCCCAGGTTGGGGTGATTTCCCAATAGCAGTTAGCAACTTCCCTGAAGCAATGAAAAGATTAAATGGTTTCACATTAATGCTTAATACTATTTGGGTTGCAATTTGTTCAACAATCGGAACACTTGTAACTACAGTTATGGCAGCATTTGCTTTCTCAAGAATTAAGTTCAAAGGTCGTGAATTATTATTCACAGTATTCCTTGCAACTATGATGATTCCAGGGGAAATGATGGTTATTACAAACTTTATCACTATTTCAAATATGGATAATATCTTAACTGGAGAATCTTTAAAAGGTACTTTCTCAGCTTTAATTATTCCATTCTTGATTAGTGTTTATTACATTTATTTGTTAAGACAAAATTTCAAACAAATTCCAGATGAATTGTATTATGCTGCAAAAGTAGATGGAACATCAGACTTAAAATACTTATTTAAAGTTATGATTCCAATCGCAATGCCAACATTAATTACAATTACAATCTTAAAAGCAATGGGTTCTTGGAATGCTTACGCATGGCCTAAGCTAATGAGTGCAGGTACTATGAATGCCAAAGACTTGATTACGTCGGGCTTACGTACTTCATTTACAGATGGTGAAGGTAGAACATCACAAGGGTTACAAATGGCTGCTTCTACAATTGTAACACTTCCATTGTTATTCGTATTCATATTCTTACGTAAATACATTATGCGTGGGGTATCAAGAAGCGGTATTAAAGGCTAAACCTAAATTTAATTTAGTTAGCAATATATTATTAATTTAATTTTACACAATTTTAAGGAGAAAAAAATGAAGAAATTTTTAAGTTTTATCTTAGTATTTGTACTTTGTTTTGTTCTTGCAGGTTGTACAGGTGGTAACACTAATGGTGGCCATACACAAGATGCTGACATTCCTGAAGAATTATCAAAAGAGTACATTGAAGTTGAATTCTGGCATGCAATGGGTGCTCAAAACCAAGCATTAATCGCTAGAATTATTGACAATTTTGAAAGACATTATGCAGAAGAAGGATACAATATTAAAGTTATCCAACAATCATTAGGTGATTACAAATCATTAAGAGATTCAATCACTTCTAATATTGCTGCTGGTACTCAACCAACAATCGCTCAAACATATCCTGACCACGTTGCATTATACATTGCTGGTCAAGCTATGCAAGAATTAGATTCTTATGCAGATCATGCTGAATTTGGTTTAAGTGCTGCTGAAAGAGATCAATACATCACTGGTTTCTTTGCTGAAGGTAGTATTTATGATAACGAAGGTACATTATATTCTTTACCATTCAACAAATCAACAGAAGTTTTATACTACAATAAAACTATCTTTGCAAAATATGGTTGGAATGTTCCTCAAACTTGGGATGATGTAGTTGACATTTGCGAAAAATTCGCAGGTACTACTGAATACCAAAACTTAGTTAAAGATGGTAAACAAGTTGCTGGTTTCTCTTATGACTCAGAAGCTAACTTATTCATCACTTTCACTCAACAATGGGGTGGACAATATACTGGTTATGAAAACGCAACTGGTAATGGTACAGCTGTTGGCGAAAATGGTTGGATTTTATTTGATAACGCTCAATCTAAAGAAGCTATCAAATTCTACTATGAAAACTTCCAAAAAGGTCACATGGTAACAACTACATTCTTTGGTACTAACTATTCATCAGACGCATTCAAAGCTGGTCAATGTATTATGACTTTAGGTTCAAGTGCTGGTGCTTCTTACAACGTTCCTACTGATGGTTCATTCGAAGTTGGTGTTGCTGCATATCCTCAAAAAGATATGAACAATCCTCAAGTTATCCAACAAGGTACTAACGTATCATTATTCAAATGTGCTGATCCTCAAGAAGAACTTGCTGGTTGGTTATTCTTAAAATGGTTAACTAACGAAGAAAGTGCTATGATTTGGGTTACTGGTACTCCTGAATACACTAACATCGCTGGTGAAAGTGTAGCTGCTACAGAAGGTACTTCATACTTCCCAATCAGAAAAGATGTATTAAACTCTGAAAAATATAAAGACCACGTTTCTGGTAAAGAAGTTGCTGGTGACGGTTCAGTTGTTTACAACCCAACAGCTCAAAACTTAGCTGCACAAGTTGGTTTAGAACAACAAGACTGGTTCTTCACTAACGTTGCATTTGACGGTTCAAGTGCTGCACGTGATGAAGGTGAAGCATTAGTTCAAAGCATTTTCTACAACAACCATGGTAACAAATCTATCGATCAAGTTATCGATGAAGCTTACGCAAGAGCTGTAGAAAACATTATCTACGGATAAAATTTAAAAATTAAACGAGTAATATTATGAAAAAAAGATTTGCGTTCATAATCGCGCTAGTTGCAAGTTTATTACTTGCAACTGGATGCGAACAACCAACACAATGCATTCACAAAGACGCAAATGATGATTTAAAATGCGACTTATGTGGTGTAGATTTTGAAGATGGAGAAGAAACTCCTGAAGAACCTGAAAAGTACGAATTCAAAACTCCTATAACTGATAGTATTAAACTTGCTGAAGATTATGAAGGAAAAGATTTCGTAAAAGATGGTATTGGTACTGCTACAGTAGTTGCCTTTACCGATGGAGATACTGCAATTTTTAGAACATCTGGTGGTTCAAAAATCACTGTAAGATTCCTTGGTGTAGATACTCCTGAAAGCACATATAAAGTTGACCCTTGGGGCTTTGCTGCTTCTTCGCATACAAAGAATGCATTGAAGAACGCAAAAGAAATTGTTTTACAAGCGGAAACTTTAGATGAAAAATTAAGACTTGACTCAACAGGCAAAAGATATTTAGCTTGGGTTTGGGCTGATGGAAGATTACTTAACTTAGAACTTGCAGAAGTTGGTTTAGCTACAGCTGATGCTGCTGAAACAAGATATGCAAAAGAATTTATTGACGCTATTCAAGGCGTTTTAAAAGCCAAAGAAAGAATCTATGGTACACGTAACGATCCAAGTTTCGATTATAGTGCAAACAGAGAAACTTTAACAATTAAAGAATTACGTGAACAATATGGTACACCTGAGGCAATTAGTGCATCTAAAGATGCAGGTAAAAAAATCTCTGTAACTGGTACAGTAACAAAGAGATTTGGTTCTGCTAGCGCTTATATTCAACAATATGATGAAGATGGTAACTACTATGGTATTTATGTATATGGTGGTTATGCACAAATTAAAGCCTTAGATGAAGGCACAACAATTACTGTTAATGGTACACTTGGTTACTATTACGGTCAATTACAAATTTCAAGTGTTACTAAATCTACTATTAAAGTTTGGTCTTACACAAACAAAGATACAGTAACAACAATAGATGTTAGATTAGAAGACATCCACAAAGACAATTATGGTTTAATCGGAAACTTAGTTTGTATTCAAGATGAACTAGTAATTACTAGATATTATGATAGTGAAGAAAATAATGCCTTCACATTAACAACAAATTATAAATGCTCAGATGGCAATTATCTAGATATTAGAGTTGACCAAAACATCACTTTAGTTGATGAAAACGGTGATAGAATTACTAGTGGTGCACAATTTGTAGGTAAAACAATTACTTCAATTGTTGCAATCGCTTCATATTACGATCCTAACTTTGGATCTCAAAGCCCTGAACAATATGATGGACACATCCAATTAATGTGGGGTAATTATTCTGATGTTACTTTTAAATAAAGTTTCATACTAAACTAAAAACAAAAAAAACTATAAGGAGAACAAAAATGTTAAAAACTAAATTTGGCACAAGATTATTTAGCCTTTTATTAGTACTTGTTTGTGTTTTTGCTTTAGTTGGTTGTACAGGTGGTGCAACTGATCCATCAGGCGAAGCTATCGCTGATGCTACTGCAAAAGCCAAAGAAATTCAAGCTCAATTAATTTGGGATAAAACAGCAATGAGCCAAGTAACTTCAAACGTTAAAGGTTTCATTACTAAAACAAAATATGCAAACGTTACAGTTGAATGGGAAAGTAGCGAACCAGATGTATTAGACATCGAAGGTAATGTTACTCGTCCTGACTATGAAGACCCTCGTGCTGTTGTAGTTGAAGAAGCTACAGAAACTGCATCTGCAGTTAAAGCAGTACCTGTTACAATGACAGCTACAATCACAGCTGTTGCTGAATGGGAAATCAGTGGTAAAGAATATTCAAAAGAAATCGAACTTGAAAAAGAATTCGTATTTACAATCGCAACTGTTGCTGAAGGAACAAAAGCTGGTACAATCGCAGAAGTTAAAGCTGCTGCAGCTAAATATGTTTACGATGAACAAGGTGTTCAAAGAGAACTTGTTTCTAACTCAAGTGTTGTTTACAACGCAAGTGTAACTGGTATTGTTACAGCTAAATTAAATGCAAGTGGTTCTGGTCAATTCATGATCCACGATGGTACTGAAGGTATCTATGTATATGCTACAGCTGAAGGATTAGAAGTTGGCGATAAAGTTAGCGTTATCGGTGAAATCTATTCTTACTATGGTGCATTACAATTCGGTAGCAATATTAGCGTTTCAATCCTTGAAAAAGGTGCAAAATTAGATGCTGAATATCGTGAAACTACACCTCAAGAATTAGAAGACGAAGGTGCTGCAAGAAACGATAAAGGTTTAGTTAAAGCTGGTTATTATGGTGGTGAACTTGTAAACGTTTATGGTTTATTAGTTAACGAAGCTGCTACAGGTGGAAGCTCAGATAAATATCATGTTGCTGATGCTAAAACTGGTGAAAAATTATGGATCTACTACAAAGCTTACGATGCTGAAATGGAAGCTTTATTACAACAATATGTTGGTAAATACGTTAAATTACACGGTGTAACTTACGATAGAGATTCAAGATTACAAAAGAACGAAGTTTTATGGGATGGAATTATTGAAGAAGCAGAAGCTCCTACATTATCTGATGAAGAAAAAGTTACTGTTGCTTTAGCTGCTATTTCTCTTCCTGCTCAAGCAGAAGCTGACTTTGAATTAGTTGCTGGTGAAGGTTATGCTTGGGAAGTTGTAAGTGGTGCTACAATCGTTATTGAAAACGGTGTTGCTAAAGTTACAAGAGGCGAAGCTGACGAAGTTGTTACATTAAAAGTTACTTTAACAATTGGTTCTGCATCAGCTTCTAAAGAATTCGAAGTAAAAGTTCCTGCTGCTAAATTAAATATCATCACTATCGCTGAAGCAATCGCTTTAGCAGGTACTGAACACAATGTTTATACAGAAGGTAAATATTATGTTCAAGGTGTTGTAACTGAAGTTGCAAACGATAAATATGGTAATGTTTATATCGAAGACGCTACTGGCAGATTATATGTATATGGTATGTATAGTGCAGATGGTGCAACTAGATATGATGCATTAGAAGCTAAACCACAAGTTGGTGATTTAGTAACATTATATGGTATTTTAGGTGCTTATAATGGTACAGCTCAAATGAAAAATTCATGGCTTGCTGAATACTATGACGTTGTAACTATCCCTGAAGCAATCGCTTTAAGTGGTACTGAAAAGAACGTTTATACAGAAGCTAAATATGCAATCCAAGGTACTGTTAAAGAAGTTCAAAATGATAAATATGGTAACATCGTTATCACAGATGGTACTAATGAAATCTTAATTTATGGTACTTATGATTACAAAGGCAATAGATATGATGCAATGGAATATAAACCACAAGTTGGTGATTTCGTAACTGTTTATGGTATCTTAGGTTACTATAGTGCAGCTCAAATGAAAAACGGTACTTTAGTTGAAACTAACGATCCTAAATCAGCTGCAGGTATTACTGCTAACGCTGTTGCAAGAGAACACAATGTTTATACTGAAACATTATATTATGCAAAAGGTGTTGTTACTGAAATTGCAAACACTAAATACGGTAACTTATACATCCAAGATGCATCTGGTTCGTTATATGTATATGGTTTATATACAGCTGATGGTGCAACAAGATTCGATGCAATGGAAGTTCAACCACAAGTTGGTGATACAGTTATCATTCGTGGTATCTTAGGTAACTACAATGGTACAGCTCAACTTAAAAATGCTCAATTAGTAGTATTAACTGCTGGTAGCGGTGAAACTCCAGAACCTGAACATACACACGTTGCATGTCCTGAATGTGGTTTATGTACAGACGCTGAATGCCCAGGTGAAGAAGCTGAAAAATGTGCTGGTCACGAAGTTGTAAAACCTGAAGTTACAGGCGGCGGCGTTGCTGACTTAAATACAATGAATAATGGTAAAGCATCTTCTTCATATACTAACTTCACTTCTGCAAATGGTTGGGCAGTAGTTAATAGTGCATTAAACCAAGGTGCTGTTAATCCAGAAACAAATGCTAACCCTGTATTTGGTTTCTTAGGTGATGCAAATACTTTCGCTGTTACATTAAGAGGCGGAACTGATAAAGATCCAGGTAAATTAACTTCTCCTGTATTAGCTGGTGGTTTATCTAAATTAACTTTCAACTACACTAACTTATTTACTGATACTAAATTCAGTGTAACAGTTAATATTAAAGATGCTGCTGGTAACGTATTAAAATCAGAAGTTGTTGAATATGATAACCCTTCTAAAGAAAAATACGTTGTTAGAGAATATGTATTAGAATTTGCTGTTGAAGGCGAATTCGTAATCGAAATCGTTAATAACTGCCCTAATGGTATAACTGGTAATAAAGATAGAGCAACAGTATGGAACATTGCTTGGTTAGGCGCTGGTCAAACTGCTCCTGAACAACCTGAAGTTCCTGCTCATACACACGTTGCATGTCCAGAATGTGGTTTATGTACAGATGCTGAATGCCCAGGTGAAGCAGCTGAAAAATGTGCTGGTCACGAAGTAGAAAATCCTGAAGGTGTTCAATATGTAACAAAACCTGAAACAGGTGTTGCTTACTACTTAGTATTAGAACAAGCTAATCTTGGCAAATACTTATATGTAAATGGTCAAATGAGTGGTTATTATTATGCTACAGTTGAAAGTGCTTCTGAAGCTATCCAAGTTTACTTAGAAGCTGTTGAAGGTGGTTACCATGTTTATTATTTAACTGGTGAAACTAAAACATATTTAAACATTGTTGTAAGTGGTAACTACAATAACGTTAAATATGAAGCTGCTGCATCAAGCGTATGGACTTTTGATGAAGAATTAGATACTTTATTAACTGTTGCTGGTTCTAACACATTCTTCTTAGGTACTTACAATACATTCAATACTTTCTCTGCTTGCAAGATTAGTTTTGCATCAACTAACTTTGTTTCTCATCTATACAAAGAAGCTCCAGTTTATGTAGCTCCAGCTCATGAACATACTGCTTGTCCAGAATGTGGTTTATGTACAGATGATAAATGTGATGGTGCTGAATCAGAACAATGTGCAGGTCACACTGTAGAAGTTCCTGAAGGTAGTGCTGTTGCAACATTCACATTTGGTGATAATGCTAAACCTGCACACGTAGACGGTAATGATTTAGGTGCATCTAAAACATATGAAGCAAATGGTTACACTTTAGCTCTTACAGGTATGTCAAAAGTTTATGGTCCTGCATACGATGCTAAAGGTAATAGTTGTATTAAAATGGGTACAAGTTCAAAAACTGGTGCAATCTCTTTCACAGTTGCTGACGATGTAACATCAGTAATCATTTACGTTGCTCAATACAAAGCTAACGCAACAAAAGTTAAAGTAAATGGTACTCAATATACAATTGAAACAGCTTCAAATAATGGTGAATATACAGCAATTACAGTTGATACAACTACTACTAAAACTGTTACTTTAGAAACAGTTTCAGGTGGCGTACGTTGTATGGTAAACACTGTAGAATTCTACAAATAAAACTTAAATAAATTTAAATAAAAAGCTACTGAAATTATTCAGTAGCTTTTTTTCTTGCGTTTTTTTTAATTTTTTGGTACAATGTACTATCACGAAGGAAACGGAGAATTCTATGATTACTAAAGAACAAGCCTTAACTATATATAACCTAATTAAAGAAAATCCTAAAATTATTATCCACAGACACGATAGACCCGATGGTGATGCTCTAGGAGCTCAAATAGGGCTAAAAGAGGCCATTTTAGCGAACTTTCCTACACATGATGTAAAAATAGTAGGGGATATAAATAAACGCTATTTTTGGATGGGAGAAATGGATAACGTAAATGATGATGAATATGAAAATGCACTTGTATTTGTTCTAGATAGTGGTGCTTTAAAATTAATAAGTGATGAACGTTTCAGCACTGGAAAACTACTTGTTAAACTAGATCACCATATTCCACAAGACTCTTATGGAGATTATAAAATTGAAGATACAAGTTATGAATCTTGTTGTGGATTAATTGGCGATATTATCTATTTATCTGGTATGAATCTTACTGATGAAGGCGCGAATGCACTATTTACTGGAATGGTAACAGATAGCGGGCGTTTTAGATATACATCAACAACATCTAATACATATAAGGTTGCATCACATTTAATGAACTATAATATTAAAACAGATTATATATATAATAACCTTTATGTAGAAAAACTAGAAAATGTAAAATTAAAAGCAACCCTTATCACAAAATTTAAAGTAACAAAAAAAGGTGTTGCATATTTAATTAACACAAAAGAAGAAATAAAAGAATATGGGCTTGGTATATTTGATATATCTCGTGGCATGGTAAATATTATGGCCGGTATTGAAAATATTCCTGTTTGGGCAAACTTTTCAGAAGATACAGATGGTTCAATTTATGTTGAACTTCGTTCATCAGGAATAAACGTAAATAAAGTTGCTGTTGCTCATGGCGGAGGAGGCCATGTTCAAGCTAGTGGATGTACTGTTAAATCTTTTGATGAGGTATATCAAATAATAAATGAATTAGATGACTTAATTGATTAAGGAGAATATATATGTTTTTAGAAATATTAAACAAAATTAAAGAATATGATACAATCATTCTTCACAGACACGTTCGTCCTGATGGAGACTGTATTGGTTCAATGATGGGCCTTTATTATTTAATTACTAATAACTTTAAAGAAAAGAAAGTTTATAGAACTGGAGACGCACTTCCTGAATACTTAGGTTTATATGGACATGTTGATGAAGTAAGTGATGAATTATATAAAGATGCTTTAGTAATTGTTGTTGATACAGCTACAGAAAACCGTATTTGTGACAGTAGATATAATACAGGTAAATTTTTAATTAAAATTGACCATCACGATGACTCTCCAGAGTATGGTGATATCTGTTATATTGATAATGAATCTCCTGCTTGTGCATCTATTATTGTTGATATGTATAAAGCTTGGAATAAGGAAGATCCATCAATTACATTATCAAAAGAAGCAGCTACTGCTTTAATGCTTGGTATGGTTACAGATACTGGTAGATTTAGATATCGAGGAACTTGTAGAAAGACACTTGAAAATGCCGGTCTTTTACTTGATAGCGGAGTAGAACTTGATGATTTATATGCATCGCTTTACACAAAAGATAAAGAAGAACTTAAACTTCAAGGATATGTTTGCGAAAACTTTAAAGTAACTGAAAATGGCGTTGCATATATATACTTTGATAAAGAAACAATGGATAAATATGGTGTAGACAAAGATACAGCTGCAGCTTGTGTAAATATTCTTGATTCAATAAAAGGAAGCTTAATCTGGGCAACATTTATCGAACAAAATAATGAAATAGGTGAAATAAGAGTAAGACTTCGTTCAAGATTTGTTGCTATAAATGAAGTTGCAACCCATTATAGAGGTGGAGGTCACTTACAAGCAGCCGGTTCAACAGTTTATTCTGAGGAAGAAAAAGAAGCTTTGCTTAAAGAACTTGATAGTTTATTAAAAGAATTTAAAGAAAATAATCCGGAGCGTTACTAATGAAAGTACTTGTTACAAACGATGACGGTTATACTGCAATTGGTATAAAAAAATTAGTTGAAAAAATAAAAGGCAAGTTTGAAGAAATTGTTGTTATTGCGCCTAAAACGCAAAAATCAGCAACATCTCACTCAATCATTTTAAAAGGCGGAATTGAGTTTAAACAAGTGGATGATATTGTAGAAGGCATAAAAACTTACTACTGCGATGGAAATCCAGCTGACTGTGTATCTTTTGCACGATGCGTGTTAAAATATCCATATGATTTAGTAATCAGTGGATGTAATAATGGTATTAATCTAGGGTATGATGTAATTTACTCAGGTACTGTTGCAGGAGCAGCTGATGCTTTAATAAATGGTAAAAAAGGTCTTGCAATTTCATGTAAAGTTGGAGACTTTGATAGCTTAGATAACTTAGATATGGCTCTAGAGTTTATAAGCGATAATAAGTTATTTGATAAATGTGATTTAATAAATGTTAATTTAGTAAAAGATGCACGCGGTGTTAAACTAACACATGCTGGAAAAACTGTGTATGGCGCTTATTATGATTTAGGAGAAGACGGACTATATTATCCTAAAATGGGAGAAGTAAATGCTGATGAAAATAATACAAAAGAATCTGACTGGAGTGCATTTAGTGAATCGTTTATAAGCGTAACTCCTCTTACTATTGACATGACTGATTACAAAGCATATAAAGAATATAAAAATAACTAAATTCATAAACTTATATTGGTGATATGAATGAAAGAAAAGAAAAACAATATATTGTTAAAAGGAGCTATATGGACTATTAAGTCGTTAGTAATTGGCATTAGTTTGTTGTTTATTTACAATATAGTTGGATCTTACTTTTCGCTTCATGTTCCAATTAATATATGGACAATTATTATTGTTAGTGTATTAAAACTACCCGGACTTGTCAGCATAATTATTTTTATGTTAATTCTTCCTAAATAGTAAAAGTTTATACACTTGCAAAAACATAAAAAATAATGTATAATAAAAAAAGAATATAAAAATCTCTTATTGGAGGAAATATGAAAGAAAAAGATAAATCTTTATTAGAAATAGCTATTGAACTTTTAAATGGTAAACAAAAACCTCAAAAGTTAAGCACAATTATTCGTGAAGTTATGGAATTAAAAGGCGTTAAAAATGCACACGTTAAAGAATTAACTCCACAATTTATTTTAGACTTTATGCAATCTGGTTACTTTATTTATTGTGGCGATGATTGTTGGGATTTAAAAGATCGTCAACCAACTTCTATTTTAGATAAAGACGGGCACGATTATGAAAGCATCTATGAAGAAGATGAAGAAGTTAAGAAACATGAACTTAAAGATGAAGATATTTATGGCCAAGTTCACGATGACGATGACGAAGAAGATGATGACGATGATGACGATGATGATGAAAATGAAGAAGATGAAGACGATTTATCAAGTGAATTTGAATTAAGAGATGAAGAAGATCTTGATGAATTATTTGAAGAAGACGAAGAATAAAACAACTTTATAAAGGCAACTTTATAAAGTTGCTTTTTGAAAGGACTGGTTTTAGTGAAAATAAAAGATGTAGAACAAATATTAAATGATAGTGGAATATCGGTTAAAAAGAAATTCGGGCAAAACTTTTTGTTAGACCAAAATGTATTAGAAAAAATTGTTACAGTGCTTCCTAAAGAAAATATGGAAAATGTTATTGAAATAGGGCCAGGGCTTGGATTTTTAACAAATGAGATAACAAAACTATCTAAAAAATGTGTTCTTTATGAAATTGATGATGAAATGGTCGGCTTTTTAAAAAGTAAAGGCTTTTTAAATACAACTATTAGAAATATCGATGTTTTAAAAATTAATGTTGAAGAAGAAATCAAAAATAATTTTGGTAGTGCTTCTGTATCGCTAGTTGCCAATCTTCCATACTATATAACTACGCCAATACTTACAAAGTTTTTAACCGAAACAAAACAAGTAAATAAAATGGTAGTTATGATGCAAAAAGAAGTTGCACTAAGAATATGTGGAAGACCTAAAACAAAAGATTATAATGCACTAAGTGTTTTTATGCAATATTACACAAATTCTAAGATTGCCATAAACGTACCTCCAAAATCTTTTTATCCGGCTCCTGAGGTTGATAGTAGTGTTGTTTTGATTGAAAGAAAAGAAATAACAAATAAGGCAGTTAATGAAGATTCCTTTAATAAGTTTGTTAAGTGGATTTTTACACAAAGAAGAAAAACACTTATGAATAATATTTCTAAAACACAAATACCAAAAGACATTGTAAAACAAATACTAGAAGAAAAAGGCTATAACCAATCAGTTAGATCAGAAGAGTTGTCTGTAGAAGAAATTGTTGATTTGTTTAACGATATATATATAAAGTTTAATTTCTAGAACATTTTTATCTTTTTTTCCATACAATAAATTGGTGGAAGATATGAAAAAGTTTGTTATTAAGGGTGAAGTGCCTTGCATTGTTTATACAGTTTTATCAGAAAATGATACGGAAGTTTTGTTAAAAGGCTATACACATAGAATAATTAAAAGAGTTAACAAAAGTTTACTTGAAGAAGCAACTATTGAAAACATTAAAAAAGAAGAAATGCTTCTTACTAAATATGAAACTGTTAATCAAAACATAAGAAAAACAAAAGTATTAACAGGAACTATTCTTCATATTGATGGTGATAAAGAATATTTAAAGAGCTGTATGTCTTTTTATAAAAAACTAAATGTTTTTGCTTGGGGTATATATATTAAAGAAAAAGAAGTAAAATACAAAATCTTAAAAATACTTGAAGAGCTGTCTCCAGATATTGTGGTGATTACCGGACATGATGCATATAATGGACAAGGCATTAAAGACTTAAATAATTACGAGAATTCAAAAGTATATATAGATATAGTAAGAACGATAAGATCAAAACATTCAAAAGAAAATTTAGTAGTTATAGTTGGTGCTTGTGCATCACATTATGAGGCTTTAATTGCAAGTGGTGCTAATTTTGCATCGAGCCCAGGAAGAATAAACATTCATACATATGATCCTGCGGTTGTTGCGATAAAGGTAGCAACAACTTCTTGTAATAAAACGATAGATTTTGATAGTGTCGCAAAACACATTATTGATGGTAAAAAAGCAATTGGTGGAATTGAAACAAAAGGGAAAATGAAAATAGTTTATTAATAGGTATAAAATATGAAAGTCAAATGCCGTGCAAAAGTTAACCTTATGTTAAAGGTGATTGAAAAACTAAATAATGGATATCACAACCTTCAAATGTTAAACATGCGAATTGATTTATGTGATTATATATATATAGAAAAGAGTAGTGAGTTTAAAGTTACATTTAAAAACGAAGAAATAGATCCTTCCTTTATATATAAAGTAATTAATAGATTACGTGAATGTTATAATATAAAGAATAAGTATGATATTGTAATAGAAAAACATATTCCTGTTGGATCTGGACTTGGCGGTGCAAGTATGAATGCCGCAACAATAGTTGATGAAATATTACAACTTGAAGGAATAGAGGATATAGTTTTAAATAAAATAAATAATTTTAAAGATCTTGGTGCTGATATTGCTTATGGATTTTATGATTCGCTAGCAATTGTAGAAGGGCTTGGCGAAAAAATATATATAATAGAAAAAGAAAATATACCTTCGCTTGTTTTAGTAAACCCAAATATCTTAATAAAAACAAAAGATGTTTTTGAAAAAAATAATGTTTATACAAAAAAACTATCACATAATGAAATAATTAATAGTGATGATATATATATTAATGATTTAGAAAAAGCTGCCTTCTTAGTTGATAATTCATTAAACATTTTAAAGCAAAATTTAACTAAGTATGGTAAAGTTATTATGAGTGGAACTGGATCGAGTTTTTTAGTTCATACTGACAAAATAGAACAAATTAAAAAAGAATATCCAAATTACCTTGTTTTAAAGGTTAATTAATAGGAGGATTTATGAAAATAATACAAAAGATCAATAGTAGCGATTTAGTAAATTTTAATTATTATTTACTTGATAGAAACTTATCGTTTAAATTAAGTAAGATTGTTCTTGGTGTTTTATCACTTATTTTAGGCATTGCATCAATTGTTTATGAGCTTATTGTTGTTGGAACGGTTCAAACAATAACAATAATAATTAGTATCTTATTAATTGTACTTGGCGTATTTGCACTTGCATTTTTAAAACCTATTCTTAAATGGGGACTAAAAAAAAGAATAATAAAAAAAGACGAACGTATTGATGATATATGTATTACTCTTGATGATGCTGGACTTTTGTGGCTTTATGCAAATGAAGAAAAAAACAAAAAAGAAGCAACTCCTTTTACGTGGGGATCTATTTTAAAAGCTGCTTTAAAAGGCGAATATATATATCTTCATGTAAATCAATATGTAGTTTTATTTATTAAAAAAGATGCGTGTGAAGATTTTGAGAAAGTTAAAGAATATTTAAAAGAAAAATTAACAACAAGATATAAAAACAAGTAAGGCATAAATGCCTTACTTTTTTAAAGAAATTATATAATTAGTTGCTAAGAGTAAATTTTTAGGTTAAACTAAATACAGGAGGTATGATATGAAACCTAATAAATTTGCATTAAATGTTACACTTGTCTTTATAAGTATGGTACAAATAATACTTAGCTTTATAACTAATTTACCTTGGGCAATGATGTTCATAGGTCTTGTTGTTATTGTTTTGCTTATTCCGGATTTTATTTTAAAAGCCCGTCATAAAGTAGGATATTTAGTGTATAAAGGAATATCACAGTTTTTCTTTGTGGCAGGGGCGGTTGCAACAATCTTATTTGGCGGCTTTATGACACTTTTATTTGTTGCATTAGAAGATATTGCAAGAGGATGTGGCGGAACAACAAATATAACTACTTTAGATATGATTCATTCTGTTTTAATTATAATAATAGGTATATGTTTACTAGTTAAAGCAATTTTTAATATCGTTGACTTTGTTAAATATAAAAAAGAAAAGAATATAATTTAAGCGCAAAAACTTGCGCTTTTTTCTTTTTTAAAAAAATAAAAAGAAACTCTTGCTTTTTCAAAAAACTCATGATAGAATAAAGAAAAGGTAGGAGGAGAAAATGAAAATTACGGATGTTAAAGTAAAACCTGTAAATGGCGCTAGCAGGTTAAAAGCAGTTGTGGAAATTACAATTGATGGTGTTTTTGTTGTACATGAATTAAGAATTATTGAAGGTACAAATGGATTATTTGTTGCAATGCCTAGTAGACAAGTAGGAGAAAATGTTTACAAAGATGTTGCTCATCCAATTAATGCAGAAACTCGTAAAATGATCGAAGATGCTGTTTTAGAAAAATATGAAGCGGCACTTCTTGAAAAAAACGAAAATTAATTAAAATGACTTACCTCTTTGTGAGGTAAGTTTTATATTTTATAATTTAAAAAATAAGTTAGTTGTAAAAAAATATTCTTTAGTGTATAATAAAATGGGAAAGAGGTGGACACGATGAAGCAAAAAGCAAAAGAAATTAGAGCCTTAACTGCTACTTGTATTCAAGCGCTTGGTGCAGGGCATATTGGTGGCAGCTTATCAATAGTTGACGTTTTAACTGTTTTATACTATAAACATATGAATGTTGATCCAAACAACCCAAAATATGAATACAGAGATAGATTAGTTGTATCAAAAGGACATGCGGGGCCTGGAGTATACGCTACACTTGCTCATAAAGGTTATTTTGATAAAGAGGAATTATTAACACTTAATAAGTTTGGAACAAATCTTCCAAGCCACTGTGATATGAATAAAACTCCTGGTGTTGATATGACTACAGGTTCACTTGGACAAGGAATTTCTTGTGCACTTGGCATGGCACTTGGGGCTAAAATTAGAAAATCAGATGAACATATATATGTAATCATTGGTGATGGTGAATCTCAAGAAGGACAAGTGTGGGAAGCCGCAATGTATGCTGCCCAAAGAAAACTAGATAATTTTACAGTATTCCTAGATTATAATAAATATCAATTAGATGATTCTACGGACAATATTAATTCTCTTGGTGATATATATAATAAATGGAATAGCTTTGGCTTCTATACTCAATCAATAGATGGAAATGATATTGATGAAATCGATAAAGCTATTAATAATGCTAAAGCTTATAAAGGTGCTCCTTCTGCGATAATTCTTAACACAGTAAAGGGTAAAGGAATATCGTTTGTGGAAGCAGCCGGAGCTAATAACCATAGTATGCCAATAACTAAAGAAGACTTGGCAAAAGCACTAGAGGAGTTAAAGTAGAGGTGTGTGGTATGGATTTAAGAGCAGTATTTGCAAAAACACTTTCTAAATTAATGAAAGAAAATGATAAAATATGCATTTTAGATGCTGACCTTTCAAAACCAAACGGGACAGCACCGCTTCATAAAGAATTCCCAGATCGTTGTTTTAATGTGGGAATAAGTGAAGCTAATATGGCTGGTATAGCTGCAGGGTTATCTAGCTATGGGTATAAGCCAATTATTTTAACATTTACTCCTTTTGCAACAAGAAGAATCTGTGATCAAGTTGCAGTATCGATTGCTTATGCAAAACAAAATGTTATTATCGTTGGTACTGACCCTGGTATTACTGCCGAACTTAATGGTGGTACTCATATGAGTTTTGAAGATATTGGAGTAATGCGTAGCATTCCGACAATGAAAATTTATGATGTTGTAGATGAAATACAATTTGAACAAGCAATACCTGAACTATTAAAACTTGAAGGTGTTGTGTATGTTCGTGTACCTAGAAAAACAAGACCTGTTGTTTTTGATGAAAATTATAAGTTTGAAATGTTTAAAAGCGATGTTCTAGTAGAAGGAAACGATATTACAATTATTGCATCAGGAACAATGGTACACGAGGCTAAACTTGCACAAGAAATATTAAAAGAAGAAAATATTAGCGCCGAAGTAATAAGTCTTAATATGATTAAACCACTTGATAAAGAAACTATTTTAAAATCAGTTAAGAAAACCAACCATGTCGTAGTTTGTGAAAACCATAATATTTATGGTGGTGTATATGGTGCTGTTGCGGAACTGTTATGTCAAGAATACCCTGTAAAATGCGGTGTAATTGGCGTTAATGATAGTTTCGGACAAGTTGGTAAATATGATGAATTATTAAAAGCTTATAATATGACTAAAGAAGACATAGTGAAAAAAGTAAAAGAACAACTAAAATAAAAAAAGAGGTAACATTAAAATGGCTATTATATCTGGTAAAAAAATTAAATTATTTTCATTAAACTCAAATCTTCCACTTGCTGAAGAAATTTCAAAATATGTAGGTGTTCCACTTTCAAAGTGTGAGCTTAAAAGATTCGCTGATGGTGAAGTGCAAATTAATATTGATGAATCTGTTAGAGGACATAGAGTATTCGTTATTCAATCAACAAATAACCCTGTTAATGAAAACTATATGGAATTATTTGTAATGATCGATGCTTTAAAAAGAGCATCAGCTGCATCAATCAATGTTATCATGCCTTATTATGGTTATTCAAGACAAGATAGAAAAGCGGCACCAAGACAACCAATTTCTGCAAAACTTATGGCAGATTTACTTCAAACAGCTGGCGCAACAAGACTTCTTTGCTTAGATTTACATGCAGCGCAAATTCAAGGTTTCTTTAATATCCCTATTGACAACTTCCTTGCGTTCCCGTTATTCGGTGAATATTTTGTTAAAAAAGGTTTAGAAGATGTCGTAGTTGTATCTCCTGACCATGGAGGCACAACACGTGCAAGAAAACTGGCAGATATTTTAGAAGCTCCAATTGCGATTATTGATAAAAGAAGACCTAAACCAAACTGTGCAGAAGTAATGAATATCGTTGGGGAAATTGAAGGCAAAAATTGTATTATTATTGATGA
>CAJGCS010000006.1 GCA_904501965.1 uncultured Bacilli bacterium
AATTTAGCACAAGTATTTATTGTATCTAAATTTGATGTTGTTGGAACTAATATTGAAGGTGCAACTACTTATGAATCTGGAGAAATTAAAGTAGAACCAGCTGTTGGTCATACTTGTGAACGTTGTTGGCAAATTGTTGACGAAGTTTCAGAAGATGGCTTATGTGATCGTTGTAAAAAAATCGTAGGATAATTAGGAGGAACTTTGCATGATTATTCATTTCTTTAAAAATCGTGCTAAAGACAGAATTGATTTTTCTCAATTAATCGATGATTATTTTGATTCAATCGAGAATTCTAAAATCGAGTCAACAGACGAAGAACTAAAAGTTACAATTAACTTACCACAATTTGCATGTGAATATACATATTTGATCACAAAAAGATCAAGAGTATCTAGTATCTATAAACTAAATTCAGAATTTGTTAATATTAACTTATTATGTGAAATACCTGAGGTTTTACCTCAATATGTAATGAGAATAATCTTAAAACAAATTAATGAACTATGTGAAAAGTTTGAATTATCAATTTATCATGATCAAATTGATAACATCAAAGATTTTAAATTATTTGAACTTTTACAACTATTAATCAAAGACCGTGCGAAATATTTAAGAGAAAATCCAACTTATGTTGCTTATTCAATTCCAGAACATATTTTAAATCAAGTTTGTTTATATCAACAAATTTGTGATCGCTTACCTTCGCTTGTTAGTAATGATGTTATTCCATGTAATTATATTACACTTATGGATAAACATTCTAAAAATGTTGAGTTTGCGATAAACTGGAAAGTAGAACAACCTGTTGTTTTCCCTCCTGAACTTTCATACGTTCAAGTCGAAGAAGAAGATAATTTAATCGTATTAATTCCTGCTGATATATTCTTTAAATATGCAACAAGATTTACATCTGAAATTAAAGATAAAACAGTAGATTTAAAGATGATGTATTTAAATGAAAAAGGATGTCTAAAAGTTAAGAAATTATTAAAGAAAATGAAAAAACATATGGTTTCAATTTCTAATTTCGACATCATTAGCCTTACAAATTTAATTGAGGAGTAAATTATGCAAGTAAATAAATTTATTGACCACACTATTTTAAAAGCTGTTGCAACAAAAGATGATGTTAAAAAGATTTGCGACGAAGCGATTAAATATGATTTTAAGAGTGTTTGTATTAATCCTGCAAACGTTGCTTTAGCGAAAGAATTATTAGAAGATTCTGATGTTTTAGTATGTACTGTTATTGGTTTTCCTCTTGGAGCTAATACAAAAGAAATCAAAGCTTTAGAAACATTAGATGCTATTAAAAATGGCGCTGATGAAATCGATATGGTAATTAATGTTGGTAAAGCAAAAGAACATGATTATGACTATATTGAAGAAGAAATTAAATTAGTTGTTGCATCAGCAGCAGGTAAGACTGTTAAAGTAATTATTGAAACTTGTTATTTAACAGATGAAGAAAAAGTTGAATGTTGTTTAGCCGCAAAACGTGCAAATGCTACATTTGTTAAAACATCAACTGGCTTTGGTACAGGTGGTGCTACTAAAGAAGATATCGCACTTATGAGAGCAACTGTTGGTGAAGAAATGGGCGTTAAAGCAAGTGGTGGCGTAAGATCTTTAGAAGATCTAGAACAAATGGTTGAAGCAGGTGCATCAAGAATTGGCGCATCAAGTGGTGTTGCAATCATGGAAAATTCAATTTCAAAAAGTGATTACTAGGAGGATTTTATGAGCATTCCTACACCTCATATTCAAGTAAAAGAACAAGGCGTTATCGCAAAACGAGTACTAATGCCTGGTGACCCTTTAAGAGCAAAATATATTGCAGAAACATTTTTAGAAAATGTAGAACAATTTAATGGCGTACGTGGTATGCTTGGTTTTACTGGAACATACAAAGGTAGAAAAATCTCTGTTATGGGTTCTGGTATGGGTATGCCAAGTATTGGTATTTATTCATATGAATTATTTGCATTCTATGGTGTTGAAGAAATCATTAGAATCGGTTCAGCTGGTGCTTATAGCCCAGAGTTGGATTTATATGATGTTGTTGTTGCAAAAAATGCTTTTAGCGAATCTAGTTATGCTTATATTCAAAGTGATAAGAAATTTACTTCACAAGTTTTAGATGCAAATGAAGATTTAACTAAACGTATTGTTGAAACTGCAGATCGTCTTGGTATTAAAACACATCTTGAAACAATTCATTCATCAGATGTTTTCTATGGTCAAGCAAAAGATACATGTACTCGTTTATATAATGAACATAAATGTGCATGTGTAGAAATGGAATCTTTTGCATTATTCCACAATGCAAATACACTTGGGAAAAAGGCAGCTTGTATTTTAACAATTTCTGATTCACTTGTAACTCATAAAGCTACAACTTCAGAAGAAAGACAGTATGCTTTTGAACAAATGATGAAAATCGCTTTAGAATTAGAATAATAATTTAAAAACCGGAAGTTTTACTTCCGGTTTAATATAATTATAAATACTGGTAATAATATTTATAGATAAAGGAGGTCAAATGGATAATTTAGAAAAAAATATGGGATTTAAACATATTCTTATAAAAGAGAAAAATCAAAATGTTCCTTTATATTATTGTCATTCTACAAAATTTAAAACATTTTATACATATTGTGTATTTTTTAAAGAATATGAAAAAATTTCTTCATTACATTTTGAGATCTTAGGAAAACTTCTAAATCGTACAACTTTAAAACACCCTACAGAACAACAACTTAGTGTATATTGTGCTAATCTATATGATATGTACCATTATGTATCAACTAAACAATTACCTCATTATGATGATATGCTTTTTAGAACTGGAACAGTTAATAAAAAGTATATACATGAAGATATTGATTTGTTAGATGAATCAATAAGTCTTTTAAAAGAAACAATTTTTGAACCAAACTTTTCAGAAGAAATTTTAGAAGATATTAAATTAACAACAATTAATAAAATCAATAATGCCAAAAATAACAACTTATATAATGTTACTAAAAAATTTAATCTTGAACGTTTTAGTGGCGAGTTAATTGAAGAACAAATGTATATTAATCCTGAAGATGTTGAAGCTGTTACAATGGATGATATTAAAAAGGCATATGATAATTTATTAAAGTGCCCTCATATTTATGTTTATATCGGTGAGGATAGTTTAGAAGATGTAGTTAGTTCTTTATCTGGTTTTGATTTTCCTGTTTCTGAAAAAGTCGAATTAAAAAATGAATGTAGACATAATAAAATACTAGAAAAAGTAAAAGAAGTACATCTAGACGAAGATTTAAATCAATCACAATTATTGATAGGTTTAAGAACAAATATTTATAATCGAGATGATGACTATTATTCAATGGTATTTTGTGAACTATTACTTGGCGGAGATTCAAACTCAGAGTTATTTAGAGTTATAAGAAAAAATAATAATTTAGCATATGATATTAGTTTTAGATATAATTCGTTATATGGGTTTATAACAATTAAAGCAGGCGTAGATAAAAACAACCTTGAGAAAACGTATGAATTAGTTAAAGAAGTTATTAGTAACTTTCAAAAAGGTAATATTTCTAAAGAACATCTTGAAATAGAAAAGAAATATTTAATATCAAATATAAAAACAGAATTTGATGATTTTTCTAGCCATTATAATCTAGCATTATCTCATTATCGTGGTGATAAAATTAAAACTGTTGAAGAAAAAATAGAATTAATAAACTCTATTACAGTTGATGATATTAAACGAGCAGCTAATAGTATGGAATATGAACTTGTTTATTTTGTAAGAGGTACTAAAGATGAAAGTAATTAATAATACATTTTACAATGAAACTATTTATACAAAAAAATTAAGTAATGGCTTAACAATTTACTTAATGCCAAGAAAACAATTCTCTAATTTTTCAGCTGTTTTTGCGACAGATTATGGAAGCTTTGATTATGAATTTATGGATCTTACTAATAATACAGTTGTTAAAACTCCCCAAGGCGTTGCACATTTCTTAGAACATAAAATGTTTGATGAAGAAGATGGAACAGATGTATCTGATAAACTTATTGAAATTGGGATTGATTCAAATGCTTATACATCATATGATATTACAGCTTATTTTGTCTCAGGTAATCAAAATATTAAACAAGCTGTTGAAATCTTACTAGATTTTGTTCAAAAACCTAATATTACAGATGATACTGTTGAAAGTGAAAAAGAAATTATTTGCCAAGAACTTATGATGTATAAAGAAAATCCACTTTCAAATTCACGAATTAATCATTTAAAACTTCTTTACGGAGATAGTGATAGAGTCATTCAAGATATTGGTGGAACGGTTGAAAGTGTAAATGAAATTGATAAAGAAACTTTATTAAAATGCTATGATATTTTCTATCATCCTAGTAATATGTGTTTATCTGTTGTTGGTAATTTTGATCCAAATGAAATGTTATCATTAATTGAAGAAAATCAAAATAAAAAAGAATTTAAAAAAGAAGTTGAAATTAAACATTTAAATGATGAATATTTTGAAGTTACAGAAAATATTGATAAAGAAGAATATTTAAATATTAAAACCCCAATTGCAGTTATTGGATTTAAATTTCCTTATTTAGAACTTGATGATATCACATTAGCTCGTTATGGATATGCGTTAGATTTTTTATTTGATGCTTATTTCGGAGAATATTCTAACATAATTGAAAGATTAAGAGAAATTAAAGTTAATGTTCCACTTAACTATGCAATAACATATACCAAAGGTTATGGATATTTTAGAGCATCTGTTACTACATCAAAATATGAAGATGTACTTAATTTAGTAAAAAAGATATTAGATGAAATTATTGAAAATGGAATTTCAGAAGAGCAATTAAAATTAATGAAAAGAAGAACATACACAGCACATATAAAACGTTTTAACAATAATGAAACACTTGCTGAGGATTTAGTTTCAATTCATAAAAAGAAAAGAGATTTATTTGACTCTATTGAATTATGTAATAAAGTATCTATTAATGATGTTAGAGAAGTAATAAATATAATTAAAAACAGAGCAATTTGTACATATGTTGCAAAACCCAAAAAATAAAACCAAGATACAAGAATGAACTTAAGTTTTATTAAACTTGTTCATTTTAGTATCTTGGTTCTTTTATATTAAACTTATGTTAAACTTAAAATCAAGTTTTATTTCTTTATAATTGTATTTATTTTTATACCTATAGCCTATATTAAAAAAATCAATATCATAATTTATTAATGTATCATTCATCAAAATAATATCATTTGAAATTTTCTTAATTAAGATTTCTTTTAATTCATTTTCATTATTGTCTAAGTTTGCATTTAAAAAAGCACCATTAATGTCAACTTCAATTATAAGTTTATTATTTTTGATATAATAATCTATCTTAAATTTATTCGGAGAAAAGTTATAAACTTCTGAAGCCTCCTCAATAACGATAGTTCTATTGCCATTTGTAATAAAATAACCAAGTCCATGAAGATTTATATATTTAAAACTTATTAACTGATTAGATTCATTTATAAAACTACATCCATCAAAGTTTAATGAAATATATTTTTCTTCTCCACTTTCTATAACACCTTTTTTTAACTTTATTTTTTGATAAGATACAGTATAATTAGGAATTAATACATCATTACATAAATTATTATAAGTAACATGATTAACAGGAATATTATTTTGTGTATTTACCAAAATTGTATAATATCCGCTTACTTCAGAAAAATGTTCTATTTTATATAATTCAGCTAAATTATCACTTGTTGTATAAATTTCAAAAGAAGGGTTATAATTAATATTATTTACAAAATAGTCAATTAAATGTTTTAAGTTATTACTTGTAAAAAAACTTTCACTTAATACAAGACTTCTGACATGTCTTAAGTCAAACTTTGTATTTGAGTTATTCCTTATTTTATTTTCGGCACCTAAAATTGTTTTATCTGTTTCTTTAGCTGTATAAGCATGGGTATTTGTGAAAGATGCACTATTTCCTGTTTGGGCAAATGTATAGTTATTTAAAATAAAAAAATACATCGTAAATTCATCTGATTCTATGTTATAGTCAATTCCAATTGAATTAACAAAGGTTATTTGCGTAATACTACGGTAATCATGTGTTGTTGAAAAAACAAACAAAGAAAATAATATTAAAATAAAAAATAGTATCTTTTTCATATTAAGTTCTTTGATCCTTTCTTACTGGAAATAAAAAATTAAATATATTTTTGAAGTTTACTGGAGAAAATGGTGCAAGGTAGCTTTCTTTGAATGTTTTTTGACTTCTTAAATAAAGTAGTACAAGGATTGATGATGCAATAAATCCTGTTAAACCAAGTAAATATGAAAAAAGCAAAATAATAAATCTAGCAATATTCATTGATGTAATAAGGTAAGTATTTGTCGTTACTGCAAAACTAGAAAGATAAGATAAAGATGTTACCATCATAACTAAAGAACCAATTGTTCCTGATTGAATTGCGTTTTGGCCAACGACTAAACTACCAAAAAAAATAACAATACTTTGAATATAGTTTTGAGGAGACCTTGAAGTTGCATACCTGTAAAACTCATACAAAAATAAGATTATAAGTATTTCTATAAAAATTGGAAAAGATGTTCCTCTTTCTGTTGACTGAATGTTTGCGATAAAAACAGGAGATAAAAAGGATGTATGATAATTTATAATAGATATAAAAAACCCAAGTAAGAATACAGAAATAACCAAAAATATACTCACAAAAACCTTATTTAAAAAACTGAAATATTTTGGAGTATTAATTTCATTTTTAACTGATGAGAAGTTAGATAAAGTAGTTGGAAGTATTAATGCAATAGGAGAATTATCAAGTAAGATTGCAACTTTACCATTAATTATGTTAGAGCAAATTGTACCTGGATGTGATGTAAAAAAACTAAGAGGAACAAGTGTATCAGGTGATATATCATTTGCAAGATCATTGACATTCAAATAGTAATCCTTATTTAAACAGTAAACACTTTCTTTAATCTCTTTAACATAATCTTCATTTTTAAATAAATCTAAATATAAAATATAACAATCACTTTTTGATTTATTGCCAATAATAGTGTGTTTAATAACTAAATCTTCATTTTTAAGTCTTTTTGTTAATAAAGCTACATTGTCAATCGCATTATCTGTTAAATCGTTTTTAGATTCAAAGACATTTGTAGGATCTATATGAGAGGGTTGTGTTTTTATATCAGATAGTTTTGATAATTCGACAAAATAATTGAATCGTTCATTAACAGAAAATATAATATTTCCTTTTGAAAGCTGATATTTGATAATACTTAAATCAATTTTATCAAATACCTTTATAGATCCAGGAAAAAAATCATCTAAAGAGTGGTAGTTTGTTTTGGTAATTTTATTGAAATAATGCTCATTAAAAAAATCAATATTACATATCCCACGGTAATAATATACTTCAAAGGAAAGATCATTTTTATTTAATATTATTTTTTCTAAGAAATCGTTTTTTGAAGAAATTTCATTAATTAATTTTTTTATCTTCGGAATTTGCATATCGTGCTCCTTTCCTTATTATATATAAATATATAATTATAAGAATAATTGTTAAAATAGAACTTAGAAGTATATTTATTAAAAAATTAGAAACATTAATATTCATAATTATAAAACAAATAATAAAAATGGTTAATGTAAATAAGGCTTTATTAAATATATTTTCATTTGTAAAAAATGAAGATAAATTTAAATTAAATGAAATTTTTAACAAAGTAAATGTAACAGTATTAATTAATATAATTATTGTGAAATGATCAATAAATTCTGGGCCTAAGAATGAATTAAGTGCAGTAAAGAATGGATAGATATTTAAATTTAAATATTCTTTTGAATAATACAAATAATTTATAAAAATAAAAATTGAAGAAAAAATCATTGATATAATTGATGAAATACTTATACATTTTCTTATATTTGCATTATTGGATAAATTATTTAGATAAAAAGTAATTGGATCTAAAAGAATAAATAACATAGATAAAATTAAAAAAGTTCTATTGTTTGTAATAAGGTTAAAATTTATATTATGTATAAGGTTAAAACTAGGCGTTGACGTGTTTAATAAAACAACAAAATTAAGTATAAAGACAATAATAAAAACTGTAGTAGCAATATCAAATATTATTATTTGCTTAAACGTACTTATTAAAAAACATATAAAAAGTAATAATAGTACAATTAATATAAAGCTATTGTTATTGTAAAAATAATAAGATAGCAGCTTTGAAGAAAACCAAATTAGTAATACTGAAGATAACAATGAATATAAATTTAGAATAAAGATAATAAATTTATTTATTGGTTCTTTTAAACTATACTTTGGTAAAAGAGAAAATAATATTAAAGAAAATATGCAAAGAATTATTGGAAGTAAAAAAGCAACATTTTCGTTAATTTTAAATGATAAATTATTAAGTATTAAAAAAGAATAAAAGTAGTACGATAAACAAGTATATAAGGATAAACTAATATTATTATTTTTCATAAAAAAGACCTCAATATATTGTTTGTTTGATTAGTAAAAAAATACAATAAACTTGTAAATAAATTTTTTTGTTTGAATAATAAATATAAGATATTTTTTCATATAATAAAAGACTCATATAACAAATATTTGTTTGACAAAGAACAATCTTTATTTTTTTTGGTTATTTTTGGAGTTTGTAATTAATTGTATTTAGCATTATACTTTTAGATGAAAATTTAATTTTCAGATAGGAGGATATATGTTAAATAATGTTGTGTTAGTTGGACGTTTAGTTGATGATCCAACAATTAAAGATTTTGATGGTGATTTTAAGGGAGCTTTTTTAACGCTTGCGATAAATCGTCCATTTAAGAATTACGAAAACAAAACCGAAACTGATTTTATTAGAGTTTGTATTTGGGAAGGGTTAGCGGAAAATGCATGCTCATATTGTCATAAGGGGGATGTTATTGGTATTAGGGGAAGACTTTCAATGCGAAAGACTGAGTATAGAGTAGCAGGAAGTGATGAAGTTAAAATGATTTCAACAATAGATGTTATTGGTGAAAAAATAGTATTTATATCTTCTTCAAAAAAGAAGAACAAAGAAAATACAGATTATGATGAATAATATTTAAATATGTTTATGTTTTGTAAAATTATATTTTATTTGATATAATATAAAAAACAAAAGGAGAAATGCATATGAAACAATACTTAGAACTATGCGAAAAGGTATTAAAAGAAGGTTTAGAAAAAAGTGACCGTACAAATACAGGAACAGTTTCTTTGTTTGGTGCACAAATGCATTTCGACTTAAACGAAGGATTTCCTTTATTAACAACAAAAAGAGTTCATTTAAAATCAATTATTCATGAACTACTTTGGTTTATTAAAGGAGATACTAATATTAAGTATTTAGTTGATCGAGATGTTCGTATTTGGAATGAATGGCCTTATGAAGCTTTTAAAAAGTCAAGTGATTATAATGGCGAAACACTTGAAGAGTTCGTCGAAAAGATTAAGACCGACGATGAGTTTGCAAAAAAACATGGTGATTTAGGCCCTGTTTATGGTAAACAATGGCGTGCGTTTGGAATAGGTGAACATACAGTTGATCAGCTTAAAAACGTAATTGAACAAATTAGAACTAACCCTGATTCTAGAAGATTAATAGTTTGTGCATGGAATCCACTTGTTTTAGATCAAATGGCACTTCCACCATGCCACTCACTTTTCCAATTTTATGTACAAGATAATAAATTATCATGTATGTTATATCAAAGATCAGCTGATTTATTCTTAGGTGTACCTTTTAATATTGCATCTTATGCATTACTTACAATGATGGTTGCAAAAGTATGTAATTTAGGTCTAGGCAAGTTTGTTCATACAATTGGTGATGCTCACATTTATTCAAATCATTTTGAACAAATTAATAAGCAACTTACAAGAACACCAAGACCTCTTCCAAAAATGTATATTGATAGAGATACTACAAATATTGAAGAGTTTGAATATGAAGATTTCCGTTTAGAAGGTTATGACCCTTACAAAGGAATTAAAGCAAAGGTGGCAGTATAATGATTTCGATGATTCTTGCAATGGATAAAAATAATCTTGTCGGTAAAGGAAATGATCTTCCTTGGCATTATCCGGACGATTTAAAATATTTTAAACAAGTAACTCTAAATAAAGATGTGCTTATGGGATATAATACTTATTTATCAATCGTTAATAGACTTGGTAAACCTCTTCCAAAACGTGTTAATTATGTATTAACATATGTAAAAGAACTTCCTTTTGGTGGAATAGTAGTAAATGATTTAGAAGAGTTTTTAAAAAAATATGAATCAAGTGAAGAAGAATTATTTATTATCGGTGGTAAATCAGTATATGAAAGTCTTGCAAGTCGTGCTCAACGAATTTATTTAACAAGAATAAATGAAGAACATGATGGCGATTTATATTTAAATTGTGTTGATTTTTCAAAATACAATCTTATTAGCCAAGATATTCAAGGTGTTTTATCCTTTGAAATATATGAACTAAAATAAGAAAACAAAAGCAGTATGTAAGTTTTGTACATACTGCTTTTATTTTTATTATTGCATTGTTTTTTAAAGTATGATATAATAAGTTATTAAGGAGATTATTTGCTATGAGAATGGTAGATTTAATTATTAAAAAACGAGAAAAATTTGAATTAACAGAAGAAGAAATCAAATTCATTATAGATGGATATGTAAAGAATGAAATTCCAGATTATCAAATGAGTTCATTTTTAATGGCAGTATTATTTAATGGTATGACTGAAAATGAACAATATCTTCTTACTAAAACTATGCTTGAAAGTGGCGAACAAATTGATTTGTCTAGTATTGAAGGTATTAAAGTTGATAAACATTCAACTGGTGGAGTTGGCGATAAAACAAGTTTAGTTGTTGCTCCGCTAGCTGCAGCATATGGAATTAAAATGGCTAAGATGAGTGGTAGAGGTTTAGGTCATACTGGTGGTACTCTTGATAAACTAGAATCAATTCCTGGATTTACGATTGAAGTAGATTCTGAACATTTCTTTAAACAAGTAAATGAAATTGGACTTGCGATAATCGGACAAACTGCTGATATTACACCTGCAGATAAAAAACTTTACGCACTTCGTGATGTTACAGGTACTATTGAATCAATTCCACTTATTGCATCATCAATTATGTCAAAAAAACTTGCAAGTGGTGCAAATCATATTGTACTTGATGTAAAGGTTGGTGCAGGTGCATTTATGAAAGATGTTGAAAGTGCAACAAAACTTGCAGAAGCAATGGTTAAAATTGGTAAACTTGCAAATAGAGAAACTGTTGCAACACTTACAGACATGTCACAACCACTTGGATGTGCGGTTGGTAATTCTTTAGAAGTAATCGAAGCTATTGAAACATTAAAAGGAAAAGGCCCTGAAGACTTTACAAACCTTTGTATTGAACTAACTGCAGAGATCTTATTAATCGCAGGTATTGCCAAAGATATCGAAGATGCAAAAGCATTAGCTGTAAAAGCAATGCATGATGGAAGTGGACTTGAAAAACTTCGTCAAATGATTATCCATCAAGGTGGTGATGGTAATGTTGTTGATGACTACTCTATTTTTAAAGAAGCAAGTGAAATTGTTGAACTTACTTATGATGGACAAAACAATCTTTATGTTGAATCAATTAATGCACTTGAAATTGGACAAGCTGCAATGATTCTTGGAGCTGGACGTCTTACAAAAGAAGATGTAATTGATCACTCTGTTGGTATCGTTATAAATAAAAAAGTCGGTGATACTTTAAATAATGGTGATTTAATTGCTACTATTTATTCAAATGGTAAAAACACTGAAGAATGTGTTAATAAAGTTTTAGATGCATATTTACTAACTAATGAAATTGTTAAGAAAGAGCCAATTGTTATTAAAACAGTTAGAGGGTAAAATATGATAGAATTATTATTTCAACCAAATATTTTAAGTTTTACATCTGATATTAACAACTATTTTAATGCAATTTCTCAAGAATTTCAGGCGTTAGGCGGATGGACTACGCTTATTTCCATATTATTTAAGATTGTTCTTGCTTGTATATTAGGTGCTGTTTTTGGCTTTGAAAGAGAAATTAAGAATAAACCTGCAGGTTATGTAACATTCTTATTAGTATCTCTTGGAAGCTGTTTGTTTGCGGTACTACAAACAACTGCAGTTGCTCCTGATGCTACAGAAAAAACAAGAATTATTGCTCAAGTTGTATCTGGTGTTGGTTTCCTAGGTGCTGGTACAATTATGCATAATAAAGGAAGTGTAAAAGGTATAACTACTGCAGCTTTACTTTGGGTTTCTGCAAGTATTGGTTTACTTGTTGGAACTGGTGGTATTATTAACATTACAACTGCTATTTTTGCAACAGTAATCGTTTATCCTCTTTCACTGCTTACAAGAAAACTTGGTAGTAAAATTGTTGGAGAAAGAAAAATTTACCGAATTTTTGTTATTTTTGAAGAAGAAAAAGAAAAAGATTTATATGAGATTATTGCCTCAAATGGTATTGCAGTAAATAAAACTTTCTTCCATAATAAAACTGAAATTGAAGGTAAGCATTTTAAAGAAGTTTATATTTATATGAAGATATCTAAGAAAACTTCATATCAAGATTTACTTGATCATTTAGCTTCATATGATTGGATTAAGACAATTGAAAATGCATAAAAAAACACAGGTTAAAACCTGTGTTTTTATTTTTCAGAGATTATTTGAAGTAAATTATGAACTACTCTTACCATTGCTTTCATTTCATCAACGTCAACATATTCGTAAGGTCCATGAAAATTTGCACCACCTGTACCAAGGTTAGGTGTAACAATTCCACCAAATGAAAGTCTTGCACCATCAGTACCTCCTCTGATTGGTTCAGTTTCAGGATTTAATCCACTCATAATTAAAGCTTCATTAATATATTCAAGTGCTTCGTGATGATTTAATACAATTTCTTTCATATTAAAATATGAGTCTGCAATTGTTAATTCAAATAAGTTTTCACCATATTTGCTATTTAAATATTCAGTAATACGTTTGAACTCTTCTTTTTGACTTTCAAATTCTTTTAAATCATGATTTCTAATTATATATGCAAGAGTTGTTTCTTCAACATTACCACTCATACCATGTAAGTGGTTAAAACCTTCATATTTTTCTGTATTTTCTGGAGTTTTATACACTGGTAACATGTTATGAAATTCCATACCAAGATGCATACTATTTATCATTTTTCCTTTAGCACTTCCTGGGTGGATTGATTTACCGTGAATTTTAACAATTGCGCTTGCTGCATTAAAATTCTCATAGTTAATAATACTAGGATCATCACCATCAAGAGTATATGCTAAAGAGCAGTTATGTTGTTTGTAGTAGTCGAAGTTAAACTTTTCTGTACCTTCTCCGATTTCTTCGTCTGGAGTAAAAGTAATAATTATATTTGGATGTTCGATCATATCAATATTACTTATTGCATCCATGATAATAGCAATACCAGCTTTATCATCTGCACCAAGTAATGTAGTACCATCAGTTGTGATTAGTTCATGTCCAAGTTGCTTATTAAGTCTTGGGAATTCTTTTGGATCAAGTTTAATGTTTAATTCTTCATTTACTGTAATTATGTTACCTGTATAAAAATCAATTATATTAGGCTTAACATTTTCACCACTTGCATCAGGAGCTGTATCCATATGAGCAATTAAACCAACTGTTTTATTTGAATCGCAGTTTGTTGGAATAAATGCATACACATAACAGTATTCATCAATAAATGCATTTGTAATTCCAAGTGAATGTAATTCTTCAACTAATAAATTACCAAGTGCGAATTCCTTTTTTGAACTAGGGTGAAGCCCACTAGATGGATTAGATTGAGTATCTAAAGATACATATTTTAAAAATCTTTCTTTTATATTCATATTTACTCCTTAATTAAAAAATAGATGTTCAATTAATATTTTAAGACCAAGTAATATTAAAATTATACCACCGATAATTTCTACTTTATTTCCAAGCTTATCTTTTAGTTTTGAACCAAGTTTATGCCCGAAGAAAACACCAAGTGCAGAAAATAAAAATGTCACAATTCCAATACATGCAACATTTACCCAAATGTTTTTTTCATCGGTTGCAATAGGAATTCCTGCTGCTAGTGCATCAATAGATGTTGCAATAGCCATTCCTAGCATTACTTTAAAAGAAAAAGAAGAGTTTGCATTTTCATCGCCTTCTTTAAATGATTCATAAATCATTTTGCCACCAATAAAACCAAGGGCAATAAATGCGATCCAGTGATCTAAGTCTTCAATAAAACTAACATTATCTCTAAGTAGTTTAAATAGAAAATATCCAATTAGAGGCATTAATCCTTGGAAAATTCCAAACCAGGCACCACAAGAAAGTGAGTGCTTAAATGAAAATTTCTTTATCGCCATACCTTTGCTTAATGCAACGGAAAATGCATCTAGTGATAATGTCAGTGCTAAAAGTATAACTTCAGCTGATATTAACAATAAGTCAATAAAGTTTATAGATGTGAGAAACATTATGCCTCCTTAACTATTAATATAAAAAAATGGTGCCGGTGGTCGGACTCGAACCGACACGCCCAAAAGGCACAGGATTTTGAGTCTTGCGTGTCTACCATTTCACCACACCGGCATCTTTTAATATTTTACTATATTTTTGAATCATTTGCAAGTAAATAAATTTGTAAGTATAAGGATTGAAAATGTTGGTAAAATATTGTATAATAAATTAGTTTTAAAACTAACTATTTATTGGGGTGGAATATGAATAATAAAATCAAAGATCATGAGAAAACGATTATAATGAAATTAAATGACGTTTCAAAAATGTTCAAAGATTATATGAGAAAAGAATCAGATAAAATTGGACTTAAATGTGCATATCGTCCAATTCTTTTTCATCTAATAGTAAATGAGGGCCTAACTCAAGCAGAAATTGCTGAAAAGACACTTCTTAAGGCACCGACTATTAGTTTAACTCTTCAAAAAATGGAGTATGAAGGGTTAGTAGTTCGTAAAAATGATGAAAATGATCAACGTCAAACTAGAGTATATTCAACAAAGAAAGGTTTAGAGATTTTTGATAAATCTCACCAAATAGCTGATAACCTAGAAAAACGTATTATTGCACGTCTTAGCGAGGATGATAAAATTCTTGCAAACGAAATTATTGAAAAAATACTTAAAGCAACACAAGAAGAGGTAGATAATAATGAGAATATTTAAGTATCTTAAACCGTATTGGTTCTTTGCAATAATGGCTCCTTTAACAATGATTGGGGAAGTATTAATGGACCTTGTTCAACCAATGTTAATGGCTGATATTGTTAATGAAGGACTTGTTAATGGCTTTTATGATGTTATCTTAACAAAAGGCGCATTAATGTTATTACTTTCTTTTTTAGGGGGAGTTTTTGGGTTTGCATCAGCTGGGTTTGCATCAGCTGCTAGCCAAGGTTTTGCCCATGACTTAAGAAAAGACTGTTTCAATAAAATTATGTCACTGTCATTCCAACAAACAGATTCGTTTACAACTGGATCACTTGTTACAAGAATGACAAATGATATTACTATGATTCAACAACTTGTTAACTCATTTATTAGAATGTTTGTTAGAATGTTTGCATTTTTCTTCGGGGGACTTATTTTCTTACTAAGAATTAATCCAATGTTTGGAATTGTACTTCTTGTAATGATTCCATTTGAAATTCTTGCGATATTCTTATTCCTTAAAAAAGCAGCTCCATATTTTAGAAAAGCACAAGAAAGAAGAGACGATTTAAATGCGGTAATGCAAGAAAATGTTTCTGGTTCACGTGTTGTTAAAGCTTATGTTAGAGAAGCATATGAAGGTGAAAGATTTGATAGAGCTAATATTAATCTGTCTAAAACAATGATGAAAGTTGGTAACATTATGTCATTCTTAATGCCTGTTATGAGCATTATGATGAATGTTACTGTTGTATTAATTATTTTAATAGGTGGATTAAATGTTAGAGATTTAGGTGGAAACTTACTTGTAGGTGATGTTATGTCAGCTATTTCTTATGTATCAAGAATTCTAAACTCTGTAATGATGTTTGGTATGATGTTCCAAACTATTACACAAGGACGAGCTAGTATTGAACGTGTAAATCAAATTTTAGATACTGATCCTGTCATAAAAGGTGGAGATAAACTTGCAGAGGATATTGAAGGTATTGTTGAATTTAAAGATGTTGCATTTAAATATCCTGAGGCTAAAGGTGACCCTGTAATTAACAATTTTAGTGTACGTATTGAAAAAGGAACAACACTTGCAATCCTTGGTTCAACTGGTTCAGGAAAAACATCACTAGTAAATCTTGTTCCAAGATTTTATGATACAACAGATGGTGAAGTTTTAATTGATGGAGTAAACGTAAAAGAATACGATTTAAAGAGTTTAAGAGGACAAATTGGGGTTGTATTCCAAAAAACAGAATTATTCTCAGGAACTATTGAGGAAAACGTTAAATGGGGTAATCCTAATGCAACTCATGAAGATGTCGTAAAAGCTTGTAAAATAGCTCAAGCTGATAGCTTTATTGAAAGTTTTACCGATGGTTATGATACTTTAGTAGCTTCAAAAGGTACTTCATTATCAGGAGGACAAAAACAACGTTTAGCGATTGCTAGAGCAATCATCAAACAACCAAAAATATTAATTTTTGACGATGCAACAAGTGCCCTTGACCTTGCGACTGAGGCAAAACTTTATAAAGCTTTAAGAGAAAATCTAAAAGATGTTACAATTCTTTTAGTTGCACAACGTGTCGCAAGTGCAAAAACTGCTAGTAGAATTGCGGTAATTGATAATGGAGAACTTGCAGCTATTGGTACTAATGATGAATTATTAGAATCGTCTCCTATTTATCAAGATATCTACAACTCACAACTTAAACAAGGAGGTGTAGAAAATGAGTAAGAAACAAACTGAAAAAATGTTCGGTAAATATGCTCAAATGTCAGAAGAAGACATTAGAAAAGGTGGTCATCATCGTGGACCTGGTGGACCAGGACGTGGTGGACCGATGGGCGGAAGACTTTTTGGAGAAAAACCAAAAAATAGTAAAAAGACTCTAGGAAGAGTACTAAAATACTTAGGATCTAATAAAGCTTATTTAATCATCTTAATTATAATTGTATTTATCACAAGTATTATTTCTAT